>CALYAJ010000033.1 GCA_944393485.1 uncultured Clostridia bacterium | reverse complement strand
TTTGGTCTATTTTTGTTGTGCTATATTTTTTTATTCTGTTTTCTAATCATGTATTACTTTCCTATTATATAAAAAAAGCAGCACTTTAAAAAGTGCTGTTTTTTAAGTTCATTATAAAATATACGATTTGTTTTATGTCCACCAAATGAACTTTAAGGACCGTCCCTAAAGTTCATTTTTTTACGAACCTGTTGATTCGTAATGCTTTATGCCTCTTTTCCAAATTAATAAACATGGAATTAAAAATATAAATGCAAATGTTGGTACAATTCCATAAAACCAATTATTATCTTTTCCAAATAAATATAATACCGGATAATAATTTACTAGTCCAAATGGTACTATAAATGTAAAGAATATTCTAAACCATTTAGCATAAATGTCTATTGGATATTGTGCTACTTTTTTGCCACCTTCTGATAATATATTCATAAATTCTAGTCCATCTACTGTCCAGAAGCAAAATGCTGCTTTTAATACAAATATTCCAAAAAATATTGCAATACATCCAATATTCATTAATATAAATACTAAAACTTTATAAATACTCCATTCTATATTTACATTTGCTATTGCTACATTCATTACTAAAACAGATTGTGCTATTCTTCCTATTTTTGAGAAATCAAATTCCATGCACATTGATTGAATCAACGCATTTTGAGGTCTTATTAAAATTCTATCAAATTCCCCGCTTTTTACTACATTTGCGAAATGATCTAATCCTCTAAAAAACATTTCTGACATGGAAAAGCAAAAATATACCATTCCAAATAAAAATGCTACTTCAAAGAAATTCCAATCACCTATTTGATTAAATTCTTCAAATAAGAAATATACAGATAAAGTCAATAGAAATGTTACAAAAAAGCTTCCTATTACCGATATTATAAATGCTTTTCTGTATTCTAATTGCATTTTTATTAGCATAAGTATAGTTTTAAAATATACTTTCATAATTATCTCCTATCCACCTTGAATTACTACTTTTTTTAATCTTCTGTTTATAATAATAGTTCCACTTATTGTAAGTACTGCAAGCCATACTATCTGCATAACTATAAATATTCCGGCATCTACCACGCCTATACTTCCAGAATATATTCTAAATGGTAAATCTGCCGCTAAACTAAATGGTAGCATATAACAAAGGCTTTGCCAAAAATCTGGCATTAATGCTATTGGTACAAAAGTCCCTCCTAAAAATTCCATAGCTGCATAAAATATAGAATATGTCCCTTTTGATGTCATCGTATAAAAAATACTTATATAAAAAACGTTTAAGATTGCTGCCATTAAACATATTGCTAAAGCCAAAGATATCAAAAATAGTATAAATTCTAATATCCCTGCTGGTGCTTGCAAGGCTAATCCATATGGTAAGAATGGAGCTACAATAAGTATTGGAATACTTTTTAAAAATCCTCCGGAAACTTTATTGGCTAACGTTTTAAAGAACCACATCCAATAAATATTTGTTGGTTTGCATAGTTCATATGAGATATTTCCATTCTCTATCATAGATTTTATTTCTGAATCTGGGCTAGCACTTATAATTGCATAAAATGCCTGTTTTAGCCAAACATATGATATAAGTTGTGGAAGTGAAATATTATCTGATGTAACAACTTTATAAAATGCTTGAAATATTAATATTTGCATTATAGCCCAGAAGAATTGTGTAAACATTCCTGCTATTGCAGATGTCCTATATTGCAATGCAATATTTAACCTTAGTTTAAAAAAAGATAAATATTTTTTCATAGCTTTCCCCTTTATTTATATTTTTTAATAATTTGCCTACTTTTCTATGTTTTATTAATTTTTAAAAAATCTTTATAACACCAATCTTATATTTTTAATTCTTTATATAATTTTGCAATTACATCATCTGTAGACATTTCTTCTATGCTTAAATCTGTTACTTTTACTTGTTTTGTTAGTTCATCTAAAATATCTGCCATATTTCCAGCTTTATGTTTTAAAATTAAGCTTGCACTTTCTTCTGTCTGCTCTAAAACTTTTGCATCTTTCAATTTTATTTTATCTGTTGTATATTCAAATTTAACATTTACTTTCATCTTGTCTTTATATTTTTTCTTTATTTCGTCTAAACTTCCATCATATAAAATTTTTCCTTTACCAATTAAAATAATTCTATCTGTTAATGCTTCTATATCTTGCATATCATGTGTTGTAAGTATTATTGTTAAATTTGTATCTTCATTTATTTTTTTAATACATTTTCTAAGGGATAATTTAGATACAGCATCTAATCCAATTGTAGGTTCATCAAGAAATAAAATCTTCGGATTATGTAATAGTGCTGCTGCAATTTCGCATCTCATGCGTTGACCTAAACTTAATTGTCTTGTCGGAATATTTTTAATTCCATTTAAGTCTAAACTTTCTGTTAATTCTTCCAATTTCTTTTCATATTCTTTTTGAGGAATATTATAAATATCTTTTAATAAATCAAATGAATCTATAGGTGGTACATCCCACCATAATCCTGAACGTTGACCAAATACTACACCAATATTTTTTACATATTCCTTTCTTTGTTTCCATGGAATATATCCATCAATTGTGCATTCTCCACTTGTTGGAAGAAGAATTCCACACATTATTTTTATTGTTGTGGATTTTCCTGCTCCATTTGGACCTATATACCCAACAATTTCACCTTTTTTTATATTAAAGCTTATATCATCTAAAGCTTTAATTATTTTATATTTTCTTCTAAAAAATGACTTTATAGCATTTTTCATACCAGCTTCTCTTTTGGAAATTTTAAATTCTTTAGAAATACCTTTTACACATATTATATCTTCTTCCAATTCTTTCTCCTTTTAGAATTTTAACCGTCCTTTAGCCCTTATGAATTTAGTGACGGTCATTAAAATCCCTATTTATAAATAAATTTGAGCTTTTTACAAGTATTTTTTAGTAGCGGTTAATATAAGAACTTAAATTCTTGAATTTAAATTTGCAATTTTTAGTAACGCCTTTAAGGGCCACTTTCAATTTTTTAGAGTGTGCCCTGAGTTAAAAATATTTAATTTTGCCACATTTTATCACAGTATTTACGATTTATCAATATTTTACTATACAAAAGAGGGATATGCATTACTCTTTATGCATATCCCTCTTCTTTTACAACTCTTTTTGCATTTTATATTCTCCTACAAATCCCATTTTATTAAAGAAAGCTATTCCCCCATCTGCAAAACATTTTGTAAAAATTGTACGAACTCCATCGTTTATTAATTTTTCTTCCAACTCTTGATAAAATTTTCTTCCAAAACCATTCAATTGATATTCTCTTATAACAGAAATCTCTTGAATAGAAGCATATTTATCAATCTGAATAACTATGGCCATTGCTACAATTTCTCCATCAGTTTCATAAACATACTCTTTCGTATCATCATTCTTTCTTCTCTGCTTGAAAGCATAAATATAGTTTTCAAATGTTGGTAGCTTTTCCTCTGTAAGCACATTTACACTTGGCTCTCCAATTTTTTTACTAATTCCAGCTTTATACTTACATTTTATATAAGCTTCATAGTCCCTCCGAGTTGCTTGTAATTCTCGTATCATTTGAATTCCTCCTAAAATTTAATAAATTAATAATAACATCATCTATATATAGTGTCAATTTAATATTTCATAATATTTTACTAATTAGAGCTTTTAGATCCATCAAATAATCCCTCTTCTTTTACAACTCCATTTATTAAATTTAAATCTGATGGAATTATATATTTAATATGTGCTTTTTTAAAAATTGTTTCTCCTAACATAATTCCAGCTTTTGCTCCATTCATCCAATCTGGATTAGTTGGCATTAAACTCCTTAATTCTTCTAGTGATGTATTTTTTAGAAGTTCTTCATTCTTTTTGTCAAAATCTTCATAAGTTACATATTCTTTATGAATTCCATCATCAAAAAATTTATTTTCTTGTAAATTATATTTTACTAATTTTTGAAATCTGAGTTCTCCTCCTGTATGAATTGCAATATCGCAATTAAAATCAATGTCCTCAGGAATTAATGTTTCTAAGCAATTTATAACTTCTTCTTTTGTTATTCCTGAATCTAAGTTATTTATATTTTTAAACTTATCAAAAACGTCTGATACTCCTACATTTAGGTTAACTCTATTTTCTACTTTGTCATTATTAAATATAACTAATTCTGTAGTTTTACCTCCCATATTAACCATCATAACTCGATTATGATAATTTCCTTCCATAGCCTTTTGAAAATAAAAATTTTCTTTATCATGACTAATTACATTAAACTCGAAATCAAATTCCTTAAATTTCATTTTAACGTCTCCTAGTTGGGTATTAGGTATCTTTCTCCATATACCTGTCGCAAATATTTGAGTATTCTTTTCTGATAAACTATATTTCTCTTTTACTTCTTTTGTAAATTCTAATAATTTATCTATATTTTCTTGCAAGATTCCTTCTTCTGAAAATCCTTTTTTAAACATAATAGATTTCTCTTCTATAAGTTTTAATTCTGTTTTATATTCATACAATTTTACTGTTGATGATCCTATATCAAAATAATACATATATTTCTCCTTTCTTATATTGTAAATATTTAGTTTATTAATTCTAAATTTCCATTTATTATTATTGGTTCAAATCCATGAATTTCATCATATAAATCTCCTTGTGGAATATCATTATATAAAAATATTTTCTTTGATTCTACAAATGAGTTATACATTTCTAAAAATGTTGCTCCTCCTATATAATTTTTCTTTTCATTTTTAGTTAAGTTTAGTACTAGTAATGCATCAACATCTTTTATTTTTTCTTTACTCATTTTATACATATTTCTTTTAAATTTAATATGCTCTGTATTTCCCATATTCCAAGCTTTATCTTCTGCTTCTATTTTCTCTTTTCTTTTTTCATATAAATTTGGAAGAATAACTTTATGCCCGTTTTTTTCCAACTTTTGTTTTATTGGCTCAACTTGGTTATAAAAACTTTTACTGCATACTATAAATATCTTCATAAATATTCATCTCTCTTTTAAAAATTTTCCTATTTTTCGACAATTTACATCCCTTGACTTAAGACTTGTTTTGATATATTATACTATATGATAAATTGAATTGTCATTATATATTTTTATAAGATAATTTAATTTTTATAAACTAGTTACATTGCCCCAAATTGCATAGTGGCAATATTAATTAGTTAAAGTAATAGATATAGGGAGGTATATTATGGAATTAAAAGGATCAAAAACAGAAGCTAATTTAAAAGCCGCTTTTGCAGGAGAATCAGAGGCTAGAAATAAATATACATATTTTGCAAGCGTTGCTAAAAAAGAAGGTTACGAACAAATCGCAGCATTATTTTTAGAAACAGCAGAAAACGAAAAAGAACATGCAAAAATACATTTTAAATATTTAAATGGAATTGGAGATACAATGCAAAACTTAGCAGATGCAGCTGCTGGCGAAAACTATGAATGGACAGATATGTACAAAACATTTGCTGAAGAAGCTGAAGAAGAAGGATTTACAGAAATTGCAGCTAAATTTAGAGCTATTGCAGAAGTTGAAAAACATCATGAAGAAAGATACAGAAAATTATTAGACAATGTAAAAGATGGAGAAGTATTCAAAAAAGGAAGTATTGTTGTTTGGAAATGCAGAAACTGTGGACATATTGTTGTTGGAACAGAAGCTCCAAAAGTTTGCCCAGTATGTAATCATCCACAATCATTCTTTGAAATTAATGCAGAAAATTATTAATATATTTATTATTAAAGGTATAATCACAGTAAGATTATACCTTTTTTACGCATACAACATGCTTAAGTTACTGATGTACGTGCTATTGCGAAGCAATCTTTACATATGACGAGCCACTTTTCTTATTATATTGAAAAAACAATATATTCTCTTATCAAAATAAATTATATCTAAACAATTTTTTAACTTATATATATATTAGTAAAAATTTAATCTTCTATAATTAGAATTTATAGCTTCTATTATTATAATTAATATCTTTGTCGTTTACATTTTATGTAAAGTGTGATATAATTTTTTTGTAACTTTAAATAGTTTCATGCAAACGAAAGGAGAATGCTTATATGTTTGCAATAAAAAATGAAATCCGGTTAACTCCGGTATATGCAGCAACTAAAGTTTCAGCCAAGGAAAGATTTCCACTTGCTATTATCTATCCCACGGGATGGATTAATCAGGGAAAAATCTATGAATTCGTGGATTTCGCTCCGAAAGATCAGGATTCGCTTTCTGATTTATTAGGACTTGAAATTCCTAAAAGAATTCAATTCTCATGTGTTCCGTCACATGTGACGGCTGTCATGGGAAGTGACAATTTTGCGGCTGAACTCAAATTTAATACTGTCAAGTACATCCACGTATCTGATAGTATTAAAGTGCTTCAGGAAACAGATAAAGGTTTCCTCATCTCTGAAGATGAGTATGAGCCTTTAAGAGATGCGCTTTTGACATGCGTATCTGTCTCTGTCTCACCGGAAACCAAGCAGAAATATTCAGCGGACGTTATTGAGAGGTCAACAAATCTCATTAGCGGAGCTCTTGTTAATTTCTGGATTGGTGCTACTGGCAGTCGTAGTTAAAACCGGATTTCACGTTAAAAGCCTCAGGCCATTGATATTTCAATTGGTCTGAGGCTTTCTCTTTTTCTTTATTCAATTTTTCAATATAGGGATTTTAGGACCTTCCATAATCTCTAGAGGAGTGTCCCTACGTAACTATTTTAGTTCCTCATTTCTGCAAATAAATCATATTCTTTTGAGTCTGTTATTATACAATCCACGAAATCTCCTAATTTAATATCTCTATCATTTTTAATATAAATTAGACCATCTATATCTGGAACTTCGTTTTGACTCCTTGCTACATAATATTTTTCATCAAAAGTTTTGTCTTCTACTAATACTTTAAATTCTTTCCCTATTATTTGTTTTAAGTTGTTTTCAGAAACTTTTTGTTGTACTTCCATAATTTTACGATATCTTGCTTTTTTCGTCATTGGATGCACTTGTTCTTTTAATCTTGCTGCAGGTGTTCCCTCTTCTTTTGAATATGTAAATGCTCCTAATTTATCAAATTTTGTATCTTTTACAAAATCATAAAGCTCTTTAAAGTCCTCCTCTGTTTCTCCTGGAAATCCAACCATTACAGTTGTCCTTATTGTTGCTTCTGGAATATCTGTCCTTATTTTATTTATAACATCTTTTATATTTTCTTTAGTTGTTTTTCTATTCATTCTTTTTAAAACACTATTTGATATATGTTGAATTGGAATATCAAAATATTTACATATTTTTGGCTCATTTTTTACTACTTCTATTAGTTCATCTGTAATTCCTTCTGGATACGAATATAAAAATCTTACCCACTCTATTCCATCTATTTTGCAAATTTCTTTTAAAAGTTTTGCTAGCATTGGTTCTTGATATAAATCTAAACCATATTTTGTAGTATCTTGTGCAATTACAATTAATTCTTTTATTCCTTTCTTTGCAAGCAATTTAGCTTCTTCTATAATATCTTCTTTTGGTCTACTTACAAAAGGTCCTCTTATATATGGAATCGCACAATAAGTACATCTATTACTACATCCTTCACCAATTTTTAAATATGCAAAATTATCTCCAGTTGTTAATGTTCTTTCAAAAAATTCTTCCTTGCTTGGTAAAGGTAAAGGTTCTTTAGTATATGCATTTTCTGATTTTTCTTTAACAACTATTTTCTGTTTTTTTCCATTTATTAATTCTTCAATTTGATTCCAAAAATTCTCGTAACTATCTAATCTTATCCATAAATCTACTTCTGGGATAGCTTTTTGCAAATCTTTTGTGTATCTTTGCACTAAACAGCCCATTGCTACTAAATATTTGCATTTTTTATTTTTATATTCTGCCATTTCTAATATTGTATTAATTGCTTCTTCCTTAGCCGGATCTATAAAACCACAAGTATTTATTATTATCATCTCGGCTTCTTCTGGATTGTTTACAATTTCCATATCATGTTTTTTTAATATTCCTATTGCTATCTCTGTGTCTACTAGATTTTTAGAACATCCTAGTGAAATAAAACCTACTTTCATATTACTCCCTTCTATTCACTTTTTCCATATAATTGTTTTCTTGTCATCTCTAGTAAGTTTAATCTTGTAAATCCTTCTATTTGAACTTTTGCTCTATCTTTTCTTACTTCTTGTTCTAAAAGTTCGATAATTTTATGCTTGTTTTCTTCTAATTCCATATCTATATAATCAATTATAATAATTCCACTTATATCTCTTAATCTTATTTGTTTTGCAATTTCTACTGTTGCTTCTACATTCACCTTCAAAATAGTATTTTCTAGATTTTCTTTTCCTGTATATTTTCCAGAATTAACATCAATGGAAGTTAGTGCTTCTGTTTTATCTATAACTATATAACTTCCGCAATTTAGCCAAATTTTATTGTTTTTTAGTTTATCTAATTCATCTTTTATTTTATATTTATCTAAAACTTCTTCATCATATTCTATTTTTACCTTATTTTCTAATTCTACTTCTTTTAAAAACTTTTCTATTTTCTTATTTTCAGTTTTACTATCTGTAATAATTTTATCCATTCCACTATCAGCTGTTCCAAGTATTACAGATTCTATAATATTGCTGTTTTCACCTAATAATATTGGTGCTTCTTGTGAACTTTTCAACTTTTCCTCTATTCGTTTCCACTTTTTAGTTAATCTATTAATATCTTCTAAAATATCTGATTGTGTTGCTTTAGCAGCAGTAGTTCTTATTATAGCACCCATTCCACTTGGTAAATTTTCTTTTACTATTTCTATTAATTTTTCTTTTACTTTATCATTATCTATTTTTCTTGAAACAGTGATAAGTTCTGTATTTGGCAATAAAACAATTTGTCTTCCTGTTAATTTTATATTTGTTGTAAGCTTTGCACCTTTCTGATTTATTTCGTCTTTTTGAACTTGTACTAAAAGTTTTTCATTTATTTTAATTTCGTGTTTCGTTTTATATATATCTTCAAAGTGAATAAATGCATTTTTATCTTGCCCAATATCCACAAATGCTGCTTTTATTCCAGGTACTATATTTTTTACAACTCCTATATAAATATTTCCTTCTATGCTTTCATCAGATGTTTCTATATATCGTTCTACTAATTTATAATCTTCTATTAATGTAATTATTTTTTCGTTTGTATCGACTTTTATTCTTAATTCTTTCATTGGGTCTTCCTTTCTTGCTATTAACATTTAATTATATAAATTCATTGCTTTGTCAATACCTTTTTTTATAATGTCAATAGTAGCATCTGCTGCTTTATTTATAGCAGAATCTAATAATTTTCTTTCTTCTTCATCTATCTTTTGTAAAACATATGCTATCATCATTTCTTTAAACATTGGTTTTCCAATTCCTACTCTTATTCTAGGAAATTCTTCAGTATTTATAGATTCTACTATTGATTTCATCCCATTATGTGATCCTGGACCACCTTTTTTTCTTATTTTTATTGTTCCTTTTTCTATGTCCATATCATCATATATAATAATTATTTTTTCAGCTGGTATTTTATAAAAATTCTTAAATTGAATAACAGAATCTCCACTTAAATTCATATATGTTTGAGGTTTTAGTAAAATAACTTTTTCATCATTAACAACTGTTTCTCCATATAATCCTTTAAATTTTTCTTTTGAAATTTTTACATCTAATTTTTCAGCAATTTTATTTATTGTATCAAATCCCATATTATGTCTTGTATTTGAATACTCTCCTTCAGGATTTCCTAAACCTACTACTAAATACATTTTTTCCTCCTATTGTCTTTTATATGTATCTCGATTTATTATTTCTGAACTTATCACTTGTCCATTTTGTCTTACTGTTTTATATGTAACAGATTTAATACTAGTAGAAGTTCTTTGTGTTATTTTCGAACTTATTTCCACATCATAATCTGGATTCTCTTTTAATCCATATATTTCACATTTTGCAACTCCACCACTTACTGAAAACATTATTTTTACTGGATAATTTCTACTATTTTTAAATTTAAAGTCAATCGCTCCATATACAACTGTTGCATCTCTTCCGGCATCAGAATAAGATGGAATAAACATATGATTACTTCTATCTACAATCTCTAAATTTGCATATAATGCTGCATTATATAATGTTGTTGAGATTTGGCAAATCCCTCCACCTAAACCGTCTACAACTTTTCCATCTTGATACATTGCTGCTTCTTTATATCCTGCTTCTATTGTTCTTTCTCCTACAACTGTATTATATGAAAATGTTTCACCTGGCATTAATACTGTTCCATCAATCTTTCCAGCTGCAAGTTTTAAGTTTGTTGTTCTATCTTTATTGCTTGCACTATATCTTGTACTATATTTAGCAAGTAAATCTGGAAAGGCTTCTTTTCCAATCATATTAGTTGTTACATTTGGAGCTGTATATTTTAGTGGAATTGTATATTCATCCTTTTCTTCATTTAGCATTGCTTGAGCTTCTTCTATAGAAATATTAAAATCTACTCCATTTTCATGTGGATGCACGACATATGGATTAGTAGTATAATATGCGTCCACTGGATCTTTATATATTTCACTATGAATTTTATTTAAATCTATGCTGTCAGGTTCTTTTGAAACAGTTATTAATTCTACTTTATTGTTAGTATATGATAAATCATTAATTTTATTTTTTATATTATTAATTGTACTTTCTGTATCTACTACAACACCAGTTTTTCCTTTTGTTATTATTAGATTATCACCATCTACGTAATAACTACTTTGTACAACTGTATCTGGTAATTTTGTAGAAATATCATTTAATAAATTGGTTGTTTGTTCATTATTTATTGAAATATCTAGTCCTATATTTTTAGGTGATACCATAGTTCCTAATATTGTAAACATGTTTGAAAAAATATTTCCTGATCTACCTTCTTGATATGCTTCATCTACTAGTTTTTCTATATTAAAGTTTACGCCCATATCATTCATATTTAATTGTGTTTCATATTCTCCATGTATAAGTGTTACATTTGTAGGTAAATTTTTATTAAAATCATCTGTTATACGTGTAATTGCCCCTTCTTTTGTTAATCCTGATACATCTACTCCTTTTATTTTTATTCCTGTGATTATTTTATCGGTAGATGATATAAATGCTGTTACTCCTAAAAACACAATAAATATAATTAAAATTAGACTGATAAAAATTATTCCTAATATTAATGGTATATTTGTTTTTTTATTATCTTCTTTTTCTACCAAGTTTAATTCTGTTGTTTGTGCTATTTCCTTTTCCAATTTTTTCTCCTTTTTTCTTTAAATTGCAGATATATTATACTATATTTTGACACATTATACAAGAACAAAAGGGGCTTGATAAAAGTCTTATATTCTTTTAAATAACTTACATGCCCTGTTTTTGTTGGTCGTCAAAATTGCACAGCAATTTTGTGTGAAATTTATTGTATAATATGGAATCTCGGAGAACTTTCTTATTATGCAAAAAAGTACTTTCAGTGTTTATGAAAGTACTTTTTTTATTTTATATTAGATTTTTACTTTAATATTTTTTAATCATCATCTACTCCAAATAATTCATCAAATTTAGCTTCTAATGCTTTTTCTAAATCAATATCTTCTTTAGAATCTTCATTATCAGTAAGTGGAGCGCTCATCAAATCATCTGGTGAACTTTTTTTCTCTACTTTAGTTTGATTTGAATTTTCTTTTGATGTTGATTTTGGTTTATCATCATCTGCAAATAAATCATCTAATGATTCTACATTTAAGTCTTGTGTCTTTTCTGAAGAAGATTCGCTATAAGGATTTGCTGGATTAAATATTCTCCATTCTCCTCTCTCTCCAACTTCTGCATCATTATGGCTTATTTCTAATCTTGCCATTTCTCTACCCATTGGTTTTTTGAAATAGTAGAATTTATTTGCTTTAATAGGTCTTACACCTTTAACAAATATAATACACATATCATTATCAAATCTTCTTAATTCATCTGGTGTTAATAATGCTCTTCCCATAATTTGGTCAGAATCACTTGATCCAGATTTCCAACCACCTTTATCACGGTTTATTGAATGACTGTCTCTTGATATTGTTTTTTCTCCTAACGCTTTAGAGAAATATTCCAATGTTTTTGTAGAGTTACTTCCTAAGAATACGTGTGTATCACAGTTACCAATTATAGTTTCATATGATTTTTCATAAACTGCTTGTAATTGGTCTAAGTTTTGTAGGATAACACTAAATGAAATACCTCTACTTCTTGATGTAGATATCTTTTTATCAAAATCTGGTATTTGTCCAATATTTGCAAACTCATCTAGTATAAAGAATGTTCTTTCTGGTAATTTTCCACCAGCTTTATCCGCATAATCATATAATTGTTGTATCATTTGAGAGAAGAAAATTGTAAGTAAAAAGTTATATGTTGTATGTGTATCTGAAGATACAACATATACAGCCGTTTTTTCTTGTCCAATTTCTTCAAAATTTATTGTATCTGATGAAGTTAAGTCTGCTATTTCTTTACTATCAAACTTACCTAATCTAGATTGCAATGTACTTAAAATAGAACCTCTTGTTTTTTCTGGCGCTATTTCAATAGATTTATAGTTCTTTCTTGCTGGATGTGTATAATCTAATTGATTAATCAAATCTCCAAGTAAACTTGTTCCACCACTATCGTTTGCTGCCCTAACTAACTCTGCACAACTTGCTAAGTTTTGTTCCTCTGGTGGTCTTGTTGATATTAAATACCAAATTAAAGCTTTTAATAGAATTTCTGCCATATCATCCCAGAATGGGTCTGATGCTTTTTCTCCAGTTTGTCCTTTAACAATTGTATTAGCTATAATATCAACATCTATTTCATTTCTTATATGTGCTAATGGATTATATCCATCACTGCACTCTGGATTAACTAAATTTAAAACTCTTACTTTATATCCTCTAGATTTTAGGAATCCTGCTGTTCTATCATATAATTCACCTTTTGGATCTGTAAATATATATGAACCTAAACATTGATGTGCATTAGGTATTGAATATGATGCAGATTTACCAGAACCTGATCCGTCCAACAACTAATACGTTTATATTTCCCATTTTATTTAATGGTAAATAATTATCTTCTGCTAATATTATTCCATTTTTCTTACTTAATACTTTATATTGTTCTCCATGTTCTGCCCAACCACTTGAACCATGCTCAATATCTGTATATTCATTTTTTGGTGCAGCTTTTAACAATCCTACTATAGCTGCTAATGCAAAAAATATAGTAAAATACAATATTCCCTTTCCAAATGTTCCTATGTAATTAGTAGAAAAAACTACTCCAAAACTCGAAAAAGGGCTAGAAATATATGTTCCTAGTTTTTCGAAAAAAATCTCCGAATTAAAAGTCGCTCCAATATTTGCTTCTGTAATAGCTGCTGAAAATGGAGCAACTCCTAGGATGATTATTACTAACCATAATATTGTAAATAATATTAACTTCTTTTTTCCATTCGCTACAATACTCTCTAGTTTATAGTTCATTTAATTCATCCCTATCTTTAGTATTCTTCTACATTTCCATTTCATGATCTTTATCTGTTTCTAAGCCAACTTCTTTGACATCCACACCTTTATTCTTTTCCTCTAAAGCTGATTTCTCGTCAGATACTCTGGCTCCATCCTTTTTAGCTTTTTTTATAACATCTGAAGTTTTCTCTCCTTTTTTTGGAGCATAAACTTTATTTGTACCAGCTTGTGATAATATAATAGGTACGTCAAGCTCCATATCCTCGGTTGGATTCAAAATTCCCACAGCTATTGTTGGTAAAGCTTTGTTGTTTTCAGCAGATGGATCATAATTAAATAAATTACATCCTAATAATGCATTTAGGTCATTTACTTGTGAATTATTATCAGTTGTTCCGTTCATTCGAACTCCCCTCTCCTTTAATCTTTTTTCTCTTTAATTTCGAAAGCGAAATATGGTTTATTAGCTTTTAATTTGCATCTTCCTCTAACCTCTTTTGTATCTTCATCAAAATACAGAGTTGGTTTTACTTCCTCTGTAGTTTCTGGATCTATAATTGATATCTGTCTTTTCATATTTGGTGTATATTTAAACTCTTTAAATACTTGTTCTTTATCTGAATATAGAGTATTATATTTTATAGGTAATGGCTTTTTAGCAATAGTTACTTTATCATCTTGTAATACTGCCATATTTATAACTACTCTATCTTTACCAAATGATAATATAACAAGATTATCTTTATCTTTTGATGGCTTGTCAACATAAAAAGTTTTCTTTTTTTTATCGCCATAAATTTCTTCTGTAAAATCTAACCTTGTTACAGTATATTTTGGTGAATTCTTTAAATCTTCTTCTTTTAAAGTTTCATTTATTTGATATACTACTGTACTTACATTGTTTGGATCGATTATACTAAAATGTTTTCCTTCCCAAATGTACATAATTTATACACCCCACACTTCTACGATTTTTTATACATAGTTTGTCTTTTGTAACATTACTATGTTTAATTATACAATATTTTGGCACTTATTGTCAACCTGTTTTCTGTTTTATGTTAATTTCTTGTAGTTCTAGGATTGAAACTAGAAACTTCTTCTAATTTTTTGTATAGTTTTTCCTCTTCATTTGAAAGTTGTTTTGGTACAACTATTTTTACTTCAGCTATTAGGTCTCCTTTTCCACCTTTTCCATCTTTATAACCTTTCCCTTGAATTCGGATTTTCTCTCCGCTTTCAATTCCTTTTGGTACATATACAGATGTAGTGTCTTCTATTGTATTGATTGTAGCCCTTGTGCCTAGTGCAGCCTCCCATGGTGTCAATCGTAAATCAGTGTATAAATCTATTCCATTTAGTTTAAACCTCTTACTGTTTTGAATATTTACTTTTATAAATAAATCTCCATTTTTACCACCATTTATACCAGCTTTTCCTTGGCCAATCAATCTTATTTTTTCTTGATCCCTAATACCTGCTGGGACTTTTACTGTAAAAGTCTTCATCTTCCCTTTTAGAGTCCTAAGAGAAATCTTTTTTTCAGTTCCATAATATGTCTCTTCTATAGACAAATTAATTTCTGTTTCGACATTCTCCCCTCTTATAGGAATTTTCTTATTTGATTTATTTATGGTATTTTCATCTTCATTTGAAATATTCCCAAAAAACATTGTAAAAAATTCCGAAAATTTTGAGCCGTTTTGCCTTTGGCTCTCTTCATATTTCTTCTTTTTTCCAACATTATTATTCCATAATCTGTCATACTTACGTTTTGAACTAGAATTAGATAACACTCTATATGCTTCATTTATGTCTTTAAATTTTTCTTCTGCAAATTTATCATTTATATTTATATCGGGATGATACTTTTTAGCAGCCTCCCTATATGCTATTTTTAACTCTTGTGGTGTTATTTTACTAGTTTCCAAATTAAGTATTTTATAATAGTCCTTGAAAATCATTTAACATCCTCCACATTCATGGTGCACTTATTATATCACAATACTAGCGTTTTTCAAATATATTTTGTTATTTTTGTTTATTTTATAACTAATCTATTTATGATTTTTAGTAAATAATAAATAATTTCTTGCAGACACTGAACATGGATGTATTATCCTTTCATTTTTTATTCCATAAATAATAAACTCATCTATTAAGAATATTATTGTTTTATCTAAATCTTGCTTTGATAATTCTCTGCTTTTTTCTAAATCAAACCTATCTCCTTTTCTATTTTCTTCTGTTTTGTCTGCAATATATATGATTTTTTCTAATTTACTCATATTAGCTCTTCCTGTTGTATGCCACTTAATTGCATTTTGCATATCTTCATTAAATCCATATTCTTTTTTTGCTATATCTGCAGCAATTTTACCATGTAATAAATCTGGTTGTTGTTTTTCTATTTCATCTATCTCTATATTGTTTGAATTTGCGTAATTTAGCATTTCAGTATCTGATAATTCTTTAGCTAAATCATGTGCTATTCCTACCTTTTCTGCTACTTCTTCGTCTACACCATATATTTTTGCAAGTTCTTTCGCTTTTTTTGCAACACCAATTGAATGAGTAAATCTGTATTCAGATAGTCTTTTTTGAACATCTTGATAAATTTCATCATAAGTCATTATTGGCTCCTCCTATTTTTCTAGAGCTAACTCTATTAAATTGTCTAATAATTCTGTATATTTAATTCCTATGTTTTCCATTAATTTTGGATACATACTTATTTCTGTAAATCCTGGCATGGTATTTATTTCATTAACATATATTTTGTTTGTTTCCTTCTCAACAAAGAAATCCACTCTTGCAAGTCCACTACCATCTACAGCTTTAAATACTTTTACTGCTAATTCTTTTAATTTATCTTTTGTATTTGCATCTAATAATTTATCTGAAATAACAGTTTTTGATTCTGAATTTCGATATTTAGAATCGAAACTATAAAAAGTTCCTGCTGCTAGTATTTCACCTGGATCTGAAACAGTTATTTTTGTATTACCTAAAACAGCTAATTCTATTTCTCTTCCTATAATTCCTTGCTCAATTAATACCTTTTTATCATAAAAAAATGCACTTTCTATACTTCTAATTAAATCTGTTGCAGATTCTACTTTTATAACACCTACAGAAGAACCTGAATTTGAAGGTTTAACAAATATAGGATATCTTAATTTATTATAAACAAGTTCTACTATATCATCTGCCAAAACCTCTTTTTCATTAAATTTATCGTCTACATATATATATTTATTTTTTTCTTTCTTTAAATATATATATTTTGTTTGTGGTATTTCTGCTTGATTTAAAATAGCTTTTGTATATGCTTTATCCATTGATACACTTGAAGATAATACCTTACATCCAACATATGGTATTTTTAAAAGTTCAAGCATTCCCTGAATTGTTCCATCTTCTCCATATAATCCGTGTAATACTGGGAATACACAATCCAATTCTTTTAAATATTCTACTATGTTTTCTATCGGCTTTATATCTATTGGCTCTTCACCAATTTTATATATACCATTACTTTTAATATCATCAAAATTTTCATACCATTTTCCTGCTTTATCTATATATATTTGATGTATTTCATATTTTTTATCATCTAAATTTTTTATAACAGATGATCCAGAAACTATTGATACAGAATGCTCTGTTGATTGTCCTCCAAAAACAACACCTAATTTAATCATAATTTACCTCCTATTTTTTTAATTCATTAAAAATCTCTATAAATTTCATACCATTGGCAGCTTTAAGTAATATTACATCTTCATTTTTTATATTACTTTTTAAATAATTTACTGCTTCATTATTTGCTTTAAATTCAATTACTTTATTAGAATTCATGCCATTTTCTATCGCTTGTTTTGCTATAAATTTAGAATTTTCTCCTACTGTTATTAATAAGTCCAAATCTTTTTTTGCTACATATTCTCCTACTTTTCTATGTAATTCTTCTGCAAAATTTCCTAGCTCAAACATATCTCCTAATACTGCTATTTTTCTTTTTCCAATAAACTCTTTTAGATAATCTATGGCAGCCACCATTGAATCATAACTTGCATTATATGAGTCATTAATAATTGTAATATTATCTTTTATTTTATCTACTTCCATTCTTCTTTTAGTTAATTCAAATCCTCTTATTCCTTCAATAATTTTTTCTGGAGAAATATTTAAAAGATTACCTATTGCAATTGCACATAAACTATTATATACAAAATGCTTTCCGCTAACTGGTACTGTTACATTATATTCTACTTCATTTATTTTTACTTTATATGTAGAATAATCATTATAAATATTAATATCATATGCCATTACATCAGAATCATTCTCTATACCAAATGTATATTTTTTATATTTATTATCTTCCTCTTTCCATTTATGTAATAAATCATTATCATTATTTATTACTACATAACCATCAGGTTTTAGATTTTCTAATATCTCTAATTTTGCTTTTAATATATTTTCTCTTGAACCTAATAATCCAATATGAGCTGTTCCTACGTTTGTAATTACAGCAATAGTTGGTTTTGCAATTTTGCCAAGATATCTAATTTCTCCAAAATGGTTCATTCCACTTTCAACAACTAATGCTTCTTCATCTTTTAATTTTAGTATTGTTGTTGGTAAGCCTATAGAATTATTTAGATTACCTTCTGTTTGTAATGTTTTGTATTGCATACGCACTACATTTGCAATAATATCTCTTGTACTTGTTTTTCCTACACTTCCTGTTACTTGTATTACAGGAATATTGTATAAACTTCTTTTATATGCTGCAATCTGGCCAAATGCTATTAATGAATCTTCTACTAATATTATTGTTTTATTGGTAAACTTTTCTGGATTTTTTACATCTATCCCTGAAATAATAGCAACTTTTGCACCTTTTTCTAATGCTTCTTCATAATATTCATTTCCGTCAAATTTTTCTCCTTTTATTCCAACATAGATGTCGTCTTTTTGGATTTTTCTTGTGTCTGTACAAAAATTTTCACATTCTTCTTCTAAATTTCCAATTATTAATTTCCCTTTTGTAACTTTTAATATATCTCTTACTTTCATTATAAATCACCTTCTTTATTTGCTTCCTAATTTTATTATATTACCTTTTTGATGTCAAATTGCTTTTTCATCTATAAAAATAAGCACAAGAAAAATGACACTCTTTGAATATTTATCCAAAGAATGCCATTTTATTAATTAGCTAAATATAACTACTTTTTATTTACTTTCTTTTGTCTTTTAGTTAGCACTCTAGCATAACTTAATGTTACTGTTTCTAGTCCTGCTACTGCTACTAATGCTATTACTATTGGCCATGGGATACTTCCTGTTGATACATTTATTAATACTCTTGCTTCTGAACTGTTGTCTTGAT
>CALYAJ010000032.1 GCA_944393485.1 uncultured Clostridia bacterium | reverse complement strand
TATGAAATTAGATTTGCAGTTGTAATGTTATTAGATTATTATGTAAAAGAAGAATATATTGATAAAATATTTAAAGTAATAGATAATATAAAAAATGAAGAATATTATGTTGAAATGGGAATTGCATGGCTTGTTGCAGAAATGTATATTAAATTTCCAAAACAAACTATGGAATATTTAAAAAAATGCAATTTAAATAAATTTACATATAATAAAGCATTGCAAAAATTAAGAGAATCATATAGAGTAAGTAAAGAAGAAAAAGAATTATTAAATAAAATGAAAATAAAGTAATAGGAGGAATATAATGAAAAAGCCAGAATTATTAGCACCAGCAGGTTCATACGAAAAGGCAAAAACAGCATTTAGATATGGAGCAGATGCTGTATATTGTGGTACATCATCACTATCTTTAAGAACAAGAGCAGAGATGGATGACGAAGCATTAGCAAAAACAATTGAATATGCACATAGTATAGGAAAAAGAGTACATGTTGCACTTAATATTTTTGCATGGGATACTAATTATGAAGAAATAAAAAAACAAGCTAAAATGTTACAAGATATGAAAGCAGATGGAATAATAGTAGCAGATGGTGGAGTTGTTGAGACAGTAAAGAAATATGCACCAAATGTTGATATACATATAAGTACACAAGCAAATGTAGTAAGTTTAGAATCAGCAAAATTTTGGTATAAAAATGGTGCCAAAAGAGTAATTTTAGCAAGAGAATTAAACAAAGAACAAATTAAATATATTATGAAAAACAAACCAGAAGATTTAGAAGTAGAAATGTTTGCACATGGTGCAATATGCTTTGGTTATTCAGGAAGATGCTTTTTAAGTGATTTCTTGGCTTGTAGAAGTGCAAATTTAGGAGATTGTGCACAAAGTTGTAGATGGGCATATAATCTTTATGTAGAAGAGGCAAATAATCCAGGAAATTTAATGCCTGTAGAAACAGATGAAAAGGGAACATATATTTTTTCATCTAAAGATTTGTGCTTAATACACGAAATTCCAGAAATTGTAGACATGGGAATGGATAGCTTAAAAATAGAAGGAAGATTAAAAACAGAATATTATTTAGCAACAATTGTAAATACTTATAGAACTGCAATAGATGATTACGTAAAAAATCCTGAAAATTATAATGCAGATAAATATATGGAAGAACTAGAAAAAACTAAAACAAGAGGATTAACAACTTTCTACTTTAATGATAGAAATAATAAGGATTTCCAAGAATATGAAGGAAAACAATATAATCCAAATTTTGAATTTGGAGGAAAAGTAGTTGAAACTACTGATGGGAAAACAGCGGTAGAAATTAAAAACAAATTATCTGTTGGTGATGAAATGGAAATTATAATTCCAGGAAAAATTGAAGTTGTAAAATTTACAATAGAAAAATTATGGGATTATGAAACAGATGAAGAAATAGAAACTATAAATCCAGGAGTAAAAGATCAAAAAGTAAAAATGAAATTACCAATAGAAGTAAAAGAAGGTTGGGTATTAAGAAGAAAGAAATAAACTAAAGATAAGGTGATAGTATGACTGTTTTAGATATAGATAAAATATTTGCCGAAATAAAGAAGATAAAAGAAGGAAAAGAAAACAGAGATAATTTAAAAGCTTTATTGGGTGGAAAAGAATTAGAAGAAGTTTTTGATGAACAGACAATAACTAAATTGCAAGAGAATTTAGTAGAAACAAATAAAGTGCATAAGCTTTTAGAAGAGCAGGAAGGCTTTGAGGTTTTAGAAGGATTATTAAATAAAAAAATAATAGGAAATCTAGGAAAATTTTATAATATAAAACCAGAATACATATTAGGTTTAGAACCAGAAGAACAATCAAAACTAGCTCATACTTTTGCAGAAGGAGAGCCAGAATTAGAAGAGCTTTTAAAGAAATTATGGTCTGAAAAGATTAGAACAAATGCTTGTGCTGGAGAAAAAGATGAAGCATATTTATATGTAACTTTTCCAAAAAATGATATAAATAACATATCTAGAATGGCAGAAGTTTCGCAAAATACAAAAGCCAAAGTTGATATAACTACATATGAAGATGATATTTCAATAACTTTATATGGCAAGAAACCAGATTTATATAAAGATTTATTAAGTGAATTTGATAAAGAAGTTGTACCTAATGAATTTATAAGTAAGTTAATGACTTCATTAGAGTTTGAAAAAGAAATAGTAGAAGCAAGAACTAGAGTAGAAAGCGGAGGAGAATATACTGAAGATGAAGTAGAAGAAATTGTTACAAATACAGCAAAAGAACTAGATGAACAGCATCAAGATGAAATTAAAAAACTACAAGATGAACAGGAAAAATTACAACAAAAATATAATAAATTATACGAAACACATGGTAGATTAAAAAATTTTGTAGTACATAAAATAGGAAAAATTCCATTTTTAGGAAGAAGAATATTAAAAATGATGGAAAATGAAGTAAAAGCTTTACCAGAAGGAAATTCAAAAGTCGGTAATGACGAAGTAGATACAGGAAGATAGGGATTTAGGGACAGTCCTAAAATCCCTTTTTACGTATATAAATAGGTTAAGATACCTTAGTCCGTGCGATTGTAAAGCAGTCTGTAAATATGGCGAATCAATTTTTTTATTTATAACAGACATTATTTCTCCGAAAAAGCTGATGAAATTATAATACCAATAAAACAAAACAATATTGATAATATACCAGTTGTATTAAATCCTATATTAGGTACTAGAATAAAAATTGAACCTATAACAAAACCTAATATAGAATAATAAGTTTGTGAATGATATTTATTAAGTAAAAATTGTATTAACTTCATACATAAAAATCCACCAATAATTAAACCTATTCCCATAGGTAATAAAATTCTAAAATTGACAATAGAAACAGCATAAAGATATGTTTCGTAAACACCTAGTAGCATTAAAATAATTGTACTACTAACTCCTGGAACTACAACACCGATGCTCATTAAAAATCCAGCAAGTAATAAAAATTCAAAACTATAATTATCACCATAATATATTCCAAGATTGCTAGATAATTTGTTTTCTAATATAATTAGCAATATAGCAATAATGAATGATATTATAAAAAAAGAAATATAACGTAATTTGAATTTTTCTTTTGAATTACATATTTTAAAAATTGAAGGAATACATCCTAATATTAGTCCTATAAAAGTAAATGATGTGATTTCTGGATATCTTTCAAATAAAAATAGAATAATATTGCTAAATATTATAAATCCAGTTAGTCCGCCAAATACAAAAGGAGTAAGAAATTTTATATTATTTTTCCAATCTTTAAAAAAATTTAATATACTATTTAAAAGTTTTTCATAAATGCCAAAAACGACACATAATACACCACTACTTATACCAGGAATTATGGCACCAGCACCTATAAAAATACCTTTAATGTAATTTGCAAGAAAATTCATAATACACCTCTACTATATTTATATGGAAGGAGCTAAAAGAGTATGACAAATAAAGAAATTATCGAAAGCTATAATAGGTCAAAAGAAAGTTTAAATCCAATTTTAGATGAGCTACAAGATATAAATGGATTTATATCTAAAGAAGATATTTCTAAAATAGCTAATTATTTAGAAATCACAGAAAAAGAAATAATGATATTTTTAAAATATAAAAAGAATATAAAACTTGAAAAACAAGGTGAAAATATAGTAATTGTATGTAAAGGTCCAAATTGCTTAAAGAAAGGATCTATAGAAATAATACAAGAAATAGAAAAGAATTTTGATGTAAAAGAAGGTCATACAAGTAAAGATGGTAAACTAACATTAGAAACAAAAAATTGTTTTAAAAAATGCGGTTTTGCTCCGAATGTAGAAATAAACGGAAAACTATATAGCAATTGTACAAAAGAAAATATTGTTAAAATCTTAAAGAATGTGATATATTAAAAAAAAAGAAAGAAGGTAATAATATGAAAAAAGTTGCTTTAATGATTGCAAATGGAAGTGAAGAGATAGAAGCTTTAACAGTTGTTGATGTTATGAGAAGAGCAGGAATTACTTGTGATATTATAAGTGTTAATGAAAAAGAAATAATAAGTTCTCACAATATTAAAATTGTTGCAGATAAAGTAATAGATGAAAGTATAAAAGATTATGATATGATAGTTTTACCTGGAGGATTGCCAGGTGCAGATAATTTAGCTGGAAATGAACTATTAATTAAAACTTTACAAGATTTTAGCAAAGATAATAACAAATATATTGGTGCAATATGTGCATCACCTGCAATTGTTTTATCAAAGGCAGGAATAGAAAAAGGAAAAAATGTAACATCATATCCAGGAAAAGAATTTGAAGATATGTTAAAAGACGCAAATTACACAGAAAATTTAGTAGAAGTTGATGGAAATTTAGTAACAAGTAGAGGTCCAGCAACAGCAATGCTTTTTGCATATAAATTAGTAGAAATATTAGGATATAATTCAAAAAACATAAGTGATGGAATGCTTTGGAATTTATTATAGGAAAATAAGGACTGTCTTAAAATTACGATTGTATTAAAAAAATAAGAAAAAAAGGATTGTTCTTAAATCCTGAAGGAGGAATATAATGAACTTTGAAAGAACTATTAATTATTATGAGTTAGATGGAATGAATGTTGTTCATCATTCAAATTATATAAGATATATGGAAGAAGCTAGAATATATTTATTAGATAAAATTGGTTTACCATATAAAAAAATAGAAGATAATGGAATAATGATTCCTGTTTTAGAGGTTAATTATAAATATAAAAATCCAGCAAGATTTGGAGATACAATAGTTATTAATGTAAATATTTCTGAATTTGATGGAATAAAATTAAAAATGAAATATGAAATTACAAATAAAGAAACAGGAAAATTATTAGGAAATGGAGAGACAAAACATTGCTTTACAAATTCTAATATGAAACCAGTTTCATTAAAAAAGGTAAATAAAGAATTTTACGATGTTTTCGAAAAGGTAATGGATAATAATGAATAATGAATATATTTTTAGAATAAATGTATCTGGAAGAGGTGCAAGAAGATATAATTGTAATACAAAAATTAATCTAACAGATAATAAATTTAAAGTGAATTTTAAAGAAGATTGTGAAAGAGTAATAAGCCCTATAAAAAATAAAAGCGGAGAATATGATATTAGCCAAATTAGGAAAATTGGATTTAGTAATATTATTTTGATTTTTAAAGGAATATTAATAGCAATAATATTATTTATAGTCGTATCAATTGCTCTTACTATTATTAATGGATTTGAAACATCAATTTTAGTTTTAAATCTTCTATTAATATTTGCGTACATATTCTGTTGTAAAATAACGACAATAAAAATAGAATTAAAAAATGGAGAGAAAATACACATACCTATAAAATCATTAGGATATGAAAGTATTGAAGATAAGCAAAACGCAAAAGAAATTATAAAAACAATTCAAGAAAAAATATGTTGAATATTGAAAAAAGAAGTTTAATATGCTAAACTTCTTTTTATAGTCTTATACAATATTTACATTATAAATTATAGTGTAACAAAAGAATTCTAGAATTTAGGAGGACGAAAAAATGAAAGAGAATATAATTAAAACAATGAAGCGGATAGTAACATGTCAAATTTTAGTATTTATGACAGCTTCTGTATTTTTAAAACTTATAGAAAATATGGAAAGTTGGTTGATAGGTGCTATTTTGCGGACTGCCTCATCAACATTAGCTCAGGTAATAAGAAGTTATTGGATTTTGAAAAATAAAAGAAATCAATCAAATATAATAAATTTTAAGACTAAAAAGAGAGAAGATAAAAAATTAAAATGGTATGAGGTCTTTGGAGATACTATAATTGTAACTTTGGTTATAGGAATTACCTATTGTTTTATAATTGGAGTATTGTTAGAAGTGAAAGAATGGAAATTTATTGTTGGTGATATGATAATTTTTTTTGCAATAACTTATTTTGTATCTTATTACTTGGAAGAATGAATGAGATTACAATTTTAGCAATGTATGTAAAAAATCTTACATACATTGTTTTTTTAAAACTATGTTGTAGTAAAAAAATTAATGATATAATAATAAAAAACGAAGGAGAAAAACATGTTAGAAGAAGTAATCAAAAGTATGAAAAAAGATTTAAGAGATTCAATAGAAGAAAAAAAGCAAAAAGATAGTAGAAAACAAGAAATAGAAGAAGAATTAAAGGAATTAAAAGAAAAAATTTCAGAATTAGATAAAGAAAATAGTAAATTACTTCCAACAATATATAAAAAAAGAAATTTCATTATAGCATTATTACTTAAAGCTTTTTCTAGGGAATATAAAGAAAATATCCAAAAAGAAGCAGATAATAAAAGGCTGTTAGATGAGTTAAGAAAAAGAGAAGAAAAATTATTTAAAGAAAAAGAATCAATTAATTTAAAAGATCCAACTGCTGATAAAAAAACTATAAAAGATAAATCAAAAGAATTAGAAAAATTGGAAGATAGAGAAACAGCAATCAAAACAGCTATTTTAAGAAATCCAGAACTCACGGCAAATCCAGAATTTATGAAAGATTTATTAAATGAAGATTTAAGATATATAAAATATGATAAATCAAATAGTCCAATAGTTTATCAAGAATATTTGCAAAAAATAAGTGATAAGTTAGAAGAAAAATGCAAAAGACCTGCAGAAAATACTTGGGTTACAAATGTTGTGCTAGACAGAGTTAGAACAATATGTGAAGAAATAAACAATCCAAAAGAAGTAGAAAACAGTAAATATAAAATTCCTCAAAGATTTTTATTTGAATCATTAAGAAAGTATAGTGATTATGATTTACAAGATATTGAAACAGATCCTAAAATAGATATGTTTGCAGAAGGAAGTACATACATACAATATGATGGAATGTTTTCAAAAGATTATGGAAAAAGTTTTGAAGAGCTATATGAAAATTCGGACAAATATATGCTTGTACATAAAGTAAATGCTTCTTTTATATTTGAACCTAGAGAAGATGCTTTAGAAAAAAGAGAAAATATTTTTAAAGATGGATTACATTCTTCAACACAGGATGAAGGTTGTGTAAATTCATTGCTTAGAACAACTCTTGGAAACTATCAAAATGGAGTAACTTTTATGGATATGTTTGAACCTGATTATAAAGTAGTGATAATGATACCTAAAGAAGCTTTAAAAGAAGGAAGTAATATTCCAATATGGGGATTAGATAGACCAGAAGCTGATGAAGAACATCCTGGATATATATTGCCAGAATATATATATGGATTTGTTGATCCAATTACAGAAAAAATTGAAAAAAATCCAATTTCACTTGAAGAAAGAACTAAATATCCATATAAATTTTTGAATAAAGAGACTGTGTGCATGAGTAACCAGACAAGAGAATAAATATTAGGAGGAAAAATGTTAATAGTAAGACAAGAAAATTCAAATGATTATGATGAAGTATATAAAGTAGTAAAAACAGCTTTTAAAAATGCTGAACATTCAGATGGAAATGAACAAGACTTAGTAGTAAGGTTAAGAAATAGTGAAGCTTTTATACCGGAATTATCTTTAGTAGCAGTTGAAAATGATAAAATAATAGGATATATTTTATTTACAAGAATAATGATTGGAAAAAGTGAAGAAGTTGCATTAGCACCACTTGCAGTACTTCCAGAATACCAAAGACAAGGAGTAGGTACTAGACTAATAAAAGCAGGACATAGAATTGCAAAAGAAAAAGGGTATCATTATTCAGTAGTTCTAGGTAGTGAGAATTATTATCATAGACTTGGATATAATGAAGCAGTATTATATGGTATAGAACCACCTTTTGAAGTTGAAAGTAAAAATTTTATGGCAATAAAACTAAATGAATCAAAAGAAAAGATAAGTGGAATTGTACAATATTCAAAAGAATTTGGAATTTAAAAAAGAAGAAGAAGCTTGAACAACAAACAAAAAATATATAAAAACAATAGGTGAAAACAATGGAAAATAAAGAATATGTATTAAAATTAATTTATCCGGGTGAAATCGAAGGTTGTAATATTGGAGGAATATTAGCTATTCCAAAAGGAAAATTATTGACAGATAAAATGATTGTAATGTTTAAAGAAGAAAAATATAATAGCATAATGAAAGTTGGAAATAATGGAGAAACAAAGAAAGTTAAAACTTTTGAAGAATCAGTTGAAAGGCTAGAACAAGATGAAAATATTAGTACAATGCCAGATATTTTAGGAATAAAAGGACAAATAGTATTAGTACCTATGTTACCAAATAAAAGCTTAATTCAAGAAGAAGGAAAAAGTGAAGGAGATTTTAGCGCAGAATTTTTATCAAGAGAATGTTTTACAAATATTAATGAAGATAGTAGATTTTACAGATTAGATGAGCAAATATCAAAAATGATACAAACTGTGACTAAAGAATATGGATTGGAAGATAAAATTAATCTATTTGGACATTCAACATCTGGGCTTTCAGCAATGCGTTTTGCAATGATTCAGCCTAATTTAATAGATAATTTAATAATAGGAGGAAATGCAGATGAAATTCCAACTCCAGTAGGAGAATATGGAAAAGTTTTAGATTATCCTTTTGGAATAAAAGATTTTAAAGAATTATTTGGAAAAGAATTTGATGAAAAAAGTTTTGGAGATATTTCTTTTAGATTTTATGTAGGTGAATATGAATATGTAGATCCAAATTTAGATGGAATTAGAACAGAAAATTATGGAATTAGGCGTGACGGAAAACCAGGAAGTGGTGAAAATTTTGCTCCAGTCGAAATCGCTAAAAAATATAAAGATATCTTTAACAATAGATATAGAGAAGATGATGAATTAAGTGTATTTGAAAGATTTTCTAATGTCATAGATAACTATGAAAAAAATAGTTTAGATGTAAGAGTATTAGTATATGAAAAAGACTGTCACGGGCCGATTTTATCAACTGATTTGAAAAATGCACAATTTGACAAGGGAACAGCTTTTTCAAGTAATGCTTCACAAATAATAAAACAATATTTAAATAAAGCTGTATGTATAAAGCAATTTGTAGAAAGTAATAAAAATTTAGAAGAAGTAAAAGATTATATTAAAGCTAGTCAGAAAATAAAATATAATAAACAAGAAGGCGACGTAGAAACTAGAATAGAAGCTCTAAAAAAAGTTGATAGAGTAGCTTTTAAACAAATAGATAATCAAGAGGGATATAAAGAATTTTTGCAGGAAATAGGATTATCTCCTTTAGCAGTAAAAACATTGGCACAATTACGAGAAGAAAATGAGCAAGAACTTGGAAATTTGCAGATTAGTTTTTTTGACATTGCTTCTGGAATAGTGCCAGAGGCTAGTGCAGAAATAAAACAAAATATGAAGAGAATAGAAGATGGACAATTAAGAAAAGATAAAGATGAAAGAATTGGTCAAACAAAGGAGTAAATAATGGAAAATATAAATGTAAGAATTTCAAAAAGTTATAAAGAAGTTTTAACATATTTAAGTTTACTTTCACCAACTGAATTGCAAAAAATACCAAAAGAGAAATTAGAAATATACGTAAAATATATGGATTATTCATATGAGTATAAAATAGATAAAAACAAACCAATTCAGAACCAAAATATGATGGCTGAAACAAAAGCTATACTTTCTAACTTGTTTAGAGATTATTTTGCAAATGATTATCAAAAACAAAGAATTTTAGCAAAAGAAAAAAATGATTTACAGAAAATAGAGAACATTAAAAAAGAAAAATATAATCCATACAAAATATTAGAACAAAGAAATGAAAGCAAAGTAAAAAATAAAGAACTTGTGGTGTATAGGCATAGTTATTTAAAAGAACTTATTAAAAAAATTAAAAAATTATTTAAGAAATAAAACAACGAAAGGAAAGCAAAATGGGGATTTTAGAATTAATATTAATAGCTATCGGACTTGGAATGGATGCCTTTGCAGTTTCAATTTGCAAAGGTATATCTATGTCAAAAATGAATTGGAAAAAAGCAATAATAATAGGATTATATTTTGGAATATTTCAAGCACTAATGCCAGTTATAGGATTTACCTTAGGAAAGGCGTTTGAAAATCTTGTAACTTCAATAGATCATTGGATTGCTTTTGGGATATTGTTAATAATAGGAATTAAAATGATTATAGATGCTTTTAAAGAAGATAATGTAAGTGTAAATGATAGTGTCAATTGGAAAGTTATGATAATATTAGCAATTGCAACGAGTATAGATGCATTGGCAGTAGGAATAACATTTGCATTTTTACAAGTGAATTTATTATTAGCGATATCAATTATTGGAATAATTACATTTATATTATGTGTAATTGGAACTAAGATTGGAAATAATTTTGGAAACAAGTTTGAAAATAAAGCGGAAATTTTAGGTGGAATAGTATTAATATTTATAGGAGTAAAAATATTATTGGAGCACTTAAATATAATTTAAGAAGTGAATATAATTCACTTCTTTAGTTTTGCTTCTAATTTTTTAATTGCTTTAGTTTCAATTCTAGATACATAAGATCTGGAAATTCCTAAATCTTTTGCAATTTCATTTTGAGTTTCTGGTTTATGTCCATTTAATCCAAAACGTCTTTCAACAATATTCTTTTCACGTGGCTTTAGTATTTTATCAATGTTATTATATAATTCTTCAGTTTTTAAGCCTAAATCAACTTGATCTTCAATACTTCTTATATCAGCTTCCAATACTTCTTGTAATGTAACAACATTATCATCTTTATCCTTTCCAATTGGGTCATTTAATTTTACTTCGGATTGTAACTTTTTAGATGAACGTAAAAACATTAATATTTCATTATCAATACATCTTGCAACATATGTGGAGAGTTTTACACCTTTATCATCTTTAAAACTATTTATGCCTTTAATTAAACCAATTGTGCCAATGGAAATTAAATCATCTTGTTCTATGTTTGAGCTAGAATATTTTTTTGCGACATGTGCAACTAATCGCAAATTTCTTTCTATTAATATATTTCTAGCCTCAATATCACCATTTTTAAATTTATCTAAAAAATAAGCTTCTTCACTGCTAGACAATGGTTCTGGAAAAAGATTAGAAGTTTGTATATAACCAACAACAAAAACAGCGGAGCTTAAAAACGTAATAAAAGTAGGTACACAGAGAGTTCCAAACATTTTATTTACCTCCATAAAATACTCTATAACAAAAGTATATGAGAGGAAAAAATTTTCGTGCCTGCCCTTATAAAAAATCAATTTGTACAATTAAAATATTAATTTTAAAAAATAAGTAATAAAAATAATATTTTATCATAATATTATAAAAAATACAAATACTAAAAATATATAACAGTAATGAGGAATAAATTTTAGGACTTTTTGATTATTTCTCATTACTCTTAATTTTTAAGGTGCTTTTTAATATATCATCTGTAATTTGCGCAAAAAATCCTTACCTCAAAAAATATTTTTTTGAGATTCCTATTGATTTATTTGATTTTTATTATATACTTAATTTAAGAACAAATCTTAACTGTATTTTATTATTTTCGGTTAGGTTAATTTTTGTTTGAGTAAGTGCTTCTATCAAAAGAGCACTTACTTCTTTTTTGCTTATTTTTAATTCTTTTATATATTTTATACCTTTTTCTAGTAATTGCCTTATTGTATGTGCAAATTGTATAAAAAAGTAATGTGCTTTTATTGCATTGTAATTTTGTGAATATACATGTTCTATATCAAATGTTCCATTTTTTTGCATATTAAATCCTTCATTTTCTATTCTCCATCTCTGTCTTCCAAAATATATTAGTTCTTTACTATTTCTTTCTGTTATCTTAAAAGATACTATCCACATATATTCTTTTCCTTCTTCATAATATTTTATTACATTTGCTTTCTTTTCTCTCTTTACTTCGTAATATTCTATTTCATTCCAATACTTGATGTTATTTTTTTCCTCTGACTGTTCCAATCCTTCTATTTCTTCTCCGTAATGCTTTTAATCTATCTTTCTTCAACCTTATTATATATTCCCATTTATTTTCTTTACATCTCTTTATTACTGGTTCACACGCATACAATGCATCTCCTGTTATCACTATCGGTAATTTTGGATATTCCTTTTTTATTCTTTTTGCCATCCTGTAAAATGCTTTTATTTCACAATCTTGTTTCTCTACATCTTCATCCTCGTTTTCTACAAACTCACTATCTAAGCTAATTACCATATCTCCTACTACTAGCTTCGCTTCTAATACATAATGATAATATATGCTATATTCATTCTCTTTTCCTTCATTATGTACTCTTTTTAAGCAATGCTTACAATGTCTTTTTTTAAACTTCATCATACTTGTTCCATCTATCACTATTTGAAAATATCTTCCTTTAAATCTGTATTTATCAAACATTTTACTTCTTATTAATCTATTTACCATATATTTTTGTATTTTTCTTAATTCTTCTATATTTATTTGTTCAAATACATTATTTATCGTATCATAATGTGGTATTTCTTCTAATTCTATTCCTAATATATTTCCTATATTCTTTATCGTTTCTTCTGTATCTAATTTTTCTGTTGTTTCTCTCATGCTCTTTATTCCACACAATAGCCCTAGCAATCTTGTTATGGTTATTACTGACATTTGATATTCAACATAACTCTGATGTCTTGTATCTGTTAGTTCATTCAATTTTTTGCTTAAGTCTGGAAAATATTGTTTTATTATTTTTGCTACATCTGAAAATATTTCTATTTCCTTTTTTATTTTTCTTTTTTCTCTTCTGTTCATAAAAATCACCATCCTTTGTTACAATCTTTTTTCTTTATTGTATCAAATGATGGTGTTTCCTTCTACTTTTCTGCTTTTTTATTGCGAAAAATTTTTATTCCTCATTACTGAATATATAAATGAATTCAAATAAAAATGAAATAAAGAGGATGAATAGAATTGTCTCGAAAAAAACACAAAAATTACATTAAAAAGATATTGAAATAAAAAACTTAATATGATAAGATACAGATAAATAAAAAATTAATAAACGACAAACTATAAAACTTCCCTGCATAGTGCGTGTAGACAGGAATTTTAGAACCAACAAATTTTATAAGGGAGTCCGCCTTTAGATGTGGCGTGCAAGCTTACACTTATATAGTAGTAAGAAGCCCACAAGCATTTAACAAGACACCCACCTACGCGAGTAGGCTCTTAAAATTTCTAAACTTCTTACGGCTAAGGCGGGGCAAGTTTTTTTTTTTGCTTTTAGACGAAATAATTTTAATAATAATATAATTGATTTTATAAAAAAGTTTATATATAATTATACAAAAATTAAGAGGATAGATATGAAAATAAAAGAAATACAAAAAATTGTAAATGATGAATTAAAGAACATAAAAGAAGCAAATTTAAAGATTAGAATACTATTTTCAAAAGTTTTAAATATACCTAAAGAATTTTTATTAGCACATAGTGAAGATGAAATAGATGATAATCAAAAAGAAAAAATACTAGAAGGAATAAAAAAACTAAATGATAATATTCCAATACAATATATAATAAATGAGCAAGAATTTATGGGATTAAAATTTTTTGTGGATGAAAATGTATTAATTCCACAACCAGATACAGAAATCTTAGTAGAACAAATAATTAATAATTATAAAGAAAGAAAAATAAAGATTTTAGATTTATGCACTGGAAGTGGATGTATAGCAATATCATTAAAACACTATTTACCACAATCTGAAATTTTCGCATCAGATATAAGTGAAAAAGCTTTAAATATTGCTCAAAATAATGCAAAACAAAATAATACTGAAATAAATTTTATAAAATCTGATTTATTTCAAAACATACAAGACGAATTTGATATAATAGTATCAAATCCACCATATATAAAAACAGATATAATAAAGACTTTAGATGAGGAAGTTCAAAACGAACCTATTATTGCATTAGATGGTGGAAATGATGGATTAGATTTTTATAAAAAAATATTAAAAGAAGCATATAATTATTTAAAAGATGAAGGAAAGTTATATTTAGAAATAGGATATGACCAAAAAGAAGATTTAATTAATTTATATAAAAATGATAAGAGATATAAAAATATAGAATGTATAAAAGATTTGGCAAATAATGATAGAGTTATAATAATTGAAAAATAGGAGGCAAGAATGTCTTTTTCCGGAGAAATAAAAGAAGAACTAAGCCAAATGTCAAATTTAAAAGATAAAGAGGCTGTATATTATGAATTAATTGGATATCTAATTACCAAAAATACTAAAGTAGAAAAAAAGATAAGATATTCAACAGAAAGCGAATATAATATAAATAGATTAAATAAATTATTGAATAATTTAAATATAAAATATAATATAGAAATGCAAGGAAAATTATATGTAATAAGTTTTAGTAAAAAAACTGAAATAAAGGATATAGAAATTATAGATTCAAATATTTGTATAAATAATATAGAAATAAAAGATGATAAAAATATGAAAGCGGTTATCAGAGGAGCTTTTATGGGTGGTGGATTTATGAGTGAGCCTATTCATAAATATCATTTAGAAATTAATTTTGAAAACGATGGAAATTTTGAATTTATAAAAAAATTATTAGAAAACTATAATTTGTCTATTAAAAGATTAAAAAGAAATGGAAGCATTTCATTATATATAAAAGATGGAGAAGAAATATCTAATTTTTTAGCATTAATTGGAGCAAGTAATTCGATGCTAAAATTTGAAGAAATACGAGTTATAAAAGATGCTAGAAATAATGTAAACAGAATGGTGAATTGTGAAGTCGCAAATTTAAATAAAACAGTTACAGCAGCGACAAAACAAATAGATGCAATAAGAAAATTAAAAAATAGTAGAAAATTTACTAATTTACCAGATGAGTTAAAAGAGATAGCAGAACTTAGAATAAAAAATCCAGATGCAAGTTTAGTAGAACTGGGAGGCATGTTAAAAGAGCCAATAGGAAAATCTGGAGTAAATTATAGATTAAATAAACTAATAAAGATGTCAGAGGAATTATAATATGGAGAATATAGGTATATATGTACATATACCTTTTTGTATGCAAAAATGTTATTATTGTGATTTTACATCATATCCTAACAAATTAAGTAAGCAAGAAGACTATGTACAAGCACTAAAAGATGAAATAAAAGAAAGAAGCAAGAAAATTAAAAATTATATAGATACAATATATATTGGAGGAGGAACTCCATCAGTTATAGATTCTAACTATATAAAAGAAATTTTAGATTGTATAAGAAGTAATTTTAAGGTAAAAAAGAATGCAGAAATAACTATAGAAGTGAATCCAGGAACTGTAAAAAAAGAAAAATTACAAGCATATAAGGATTCTGGTATAAATAGGTTAAGTATAGGTCTTCAATCTACAAAAGATAATCTGTTAAAAGAAATAGGAAGAATACATAAATATGAAGATTTTTTAAATACATATGAAATGGCAAAAGAAATAGGATTTAAAAATATAAATGTTGATTTGATGATTGGTCTTCCAGAACAGACGCTTCAGGATGTAGAAGATAGTTTAAGAGAAATTAAATATTTAAAACCTAAACATGTTTCTGTATATTCTTTGATATTAGAAGAAAATACAAAAATGGAAGTGCTAGTGAACTTAGGCAAGCTAGAATTGCCAGATGAAGAATTAGAAAGAAAAATGTATTGGAAAGTAAAAGAAATATTAGAAAAATATGGTTATGAACACTATGAGATTTCTAATTTTGCTAAAAAAGGATATAAATCTAAACATAATTATAATTGTTGGAAACAACATAATTATTTTGGATTTGGTGTTTCTGCACATTCATACTACAATAATATAAGATATTCTAATACAAATAGTTTAGAAGAATATTTGCAAAATCCAGAGAACAAAAAATTGGAAGAAAAACAAAGTTTAGAAGATGCAAAAAAAGAATATATGATGTTAGGATTACGTACTCTTGAAGGTGTAAGTGTATCAGAATTTAAACAAAAATATGTAGATAATCCATTATATTTATTTAATAGAGAGTTAAAAAAACTACTAGAAGAGGGATTAATAGAGATTGATTTAGATAATATAAAACTTACAAATAAAGGATTAGATTTTGCAAATTTAGTTTGGGAAGAGTTTGTATAAAATATAGAATACGGTTTTGATAGTAATATCGTTTACATAATTGAAAAAGTAAGCGAAAAATGGTAAAATAAAGTAAATTAGTTTGTTTAGCCGAAACAATTAGTAGGCTAAGAAAGTTAATTTATTAAAAAAGCCAAATGGCGAAAAAACAGGAGGAATAACAAATGAAAAAAAGAGAATTTTTTTATCCATCAGCTGATGGGAAGACAGAAATACATGCAGTGGAGTGGACACCGGATACAAAGCCAGTTGCAGTTTTGCAGATTGCTCATGGTGTAACAGAATATATCTTGCGCTATGAAGAATTTGCAGAATATTTAACAGAAAAAGGCTTTGTAATTGTTGGAAATGACCATTTAGGTCATGGAAGGTCAATTGCAAAAGATTCCAATCCTATGTATTTTGGACCACAAGGTTCATGGAACTGGGTAGTAAAGGATATTGCAACTTTAAAAGATATGACTAAAGAAAAATATCCTAACTTACCATACTGCATGCTTGGATTTTCTTTAGGCTCATTTGTCCTAAGGACCTATTTGATTGACTATCCAGGTGATTTGGATGGGGCAATCCTTATGGGGACTGGTCAGATGGCTCCGGTTGCCATCAAAATCGGCAGATTTATGGCAAATAAGGAGGCAAAAAAAGCTGGTGAAGAAAATTCAACGGAGACAATTCATCAGTTGACGTTCGGAACATATAATAAAATCTTTGCTCCAAACAGAACGGAGTATGATTGGTTATGTGCCAACGAACAAGCATTAGATGAGTACATAAAAGATCCACAAAAAGGTGGAGATTTCTCAGCAGGGCTTTTTAGAGAACTGCTTAATGGGATGTTGTATTCATCAAATGTTAAAAATATTAAAAAGATGGATAAAGACTTGCCTGTTCTTCTTATTTCAGGTGAGAAAGATCCTGTAGGAGACTGCGGGAAAGGAGTAAAAGCAACAGAAAAAGTCTTAAGAAAAGCAGGTGTTAAGGATATTTCTGTAAAGATGTATCCTGGTTTGCGCCATGACATTCTTCATGAAAAAGAAAAAGACCAGATATATGCAGATGTATATAACTGGTTAACTAACAAAGTATTAAACTAAGCCATTTGGCAGGAGGAGAAGAGCTAATAGCAATTCTCCTCTTTTTCTAGTTGTATAGTAAATTTAATTCACAAAAAATTCACAAAGAAATTTTAGCAAAAGGTATTGACATTTGCTAAAATTGAATATAATATATTTAAAGAATTTAGCAATCAAACACAAAGAGTGCTAAAGAGGTGAAAAATATTGAAAAAGAAAGATTTAGACGAAAGAAAAAAGAAAGTATTACAAGCAATAGTAGAAGAATATATTAATACAGCAGAGCCTGTAAGTTCAGGAAGTATAACAAAAGGTCATGGACTAGATTATAGTAGTGCAACAATAAGAAATGATATGGCTCAACTTGAAAGTATTGGTTTTTTAGATAAGCCACATACTTCAGCAGGAAGAGTTCCATCAGCAGAGGGATACAGATACTATGTTAATGAATTATTAAAAGAAGATAATTTATCATTAGAAGAGATTAAATATATTCAAAACAAATTAAAAATAAAAGTTAATGAAATAGAAGATTTGACAAAAGTTGCAACGACAACATTATCAGAAATAACACATTATACAACAGTTGCAGTTGGCCCAAAAGCAGACAAGCAAATTATAGAAGAAATCAAATTCGTTTCTTTAGGACAACGAATGTTAATGGTTGTAATTGTAACAGATACAGGATTAGTTAAGGAAACAATTATTAAATTTGATGAAGATATAACAGAAAGCCAAGTAGATACACTAAATAATTTGTTCAATACAAGATTAAGAGGAAAGCCATTATCTAAAATAGATAAACCAATGGCAGATTACATTTTCTCTGAAGTGCATTATAGTATAGGAATTATGAAAGCTATAATCGAACAAATTAATAAAATTGTAGAAGAAGAAAATAATAATATATTCTTAGAAGGAGCAAAAAAATCTTTTGATTTACCAGAGTTTAAAAGTATGAAAGTTGCAAAAAATTTCGTAAATTTACTAGATGCAAAGGATGAAATGTTAGAGATATTTAATTCTGGTGATGCAGAAGATATAAATGTTTTTATAGGCGATGATGATGAAAACAGTAATCTTAAAGACTTTAGTATAATAACATTTAAGCATACTTTAGGAGATAAAGACTTAGGAACAATTGGAATTATAGGACCAAAAAGAATGGATTATGCAAAAGTTATAGCAGTAATGAAGTATATAAGCAAAAAATTAAATGAAGATAATGATAAGAAAGAGGGTATGTAAATTGGCAGAAAAAAAAGATGTAAAAAAAGAAGAAAAGAAAGAACCAGAAGTAATCAAATCAGATGAAATGGTAAAAAAGGAAGATTTAGTAAAAAAAGAGCAAGAATATGATGAGTTAATGGATAGATATAAAAGAGTTTTGGCAGAATTCGAGAATTACAAAAAGAGAAGTGCAAAAGAAAGAGATCAAATATACAACTCAATTATGGGAGATATAATGACAGGAATTTTACCAGTACTTGATAATTTGGAAAAAGCTGTTCAAGTAGAAACTAAAGATACAAGTTATAAACAAGGTGTTGAATTAGTCTACAAACAATTACAAGATTTGTTAAAAGCAAATGGAGTAGAAGAAATAGAAGCAGTAGGAAAAACTTTTGATCCAGAATTACATGAAGCAGTAAGTTCTGTAGTAGATGAAAATTTAGGAGAAAAAGAAATAAAAGAAGACTATAGAAAAGGATATAAAATTGGAAACAAAGTTATAAGACATTCTATGGTTGTAGTCGCAAACTAAGTCAGCTGTACGAGTGAAACGAATTACAGATGACTTATGCAACCCAAACGAAGTGAGATTGTAATCAACAGACAAGATATGCTGTGCAACCAAAGTATAGCGAGATTGTAAACATATAAAAAAGGAAAATAAATATGAATAAAGAAATAGAAAGAAAATTTGCTGTAAAATATTTACCAGAAAATTTAAACATAGAAAGTATTGTGCATATAACACAAGCTTTTATATATAGGGATAAATTAACACTTATAAGAATAAGAGCCATAAAAGAAAGTTATCCTGAAGCTAAGCAAGTATATATTTATACACTAAAAACTAAAGGTGATATCGAATATAATAATAATTATGATATTGGTAAAAAATATGAAATAGAAAATGAAATTTCAAAAGAAGAATTTGAAAATCTTATCAAAAATAAAATCAGCAATATAATAGAAAAAACAAGAATTAAAATTCCAATAGGTAATAATTTAAAAGCAGAAATAGATATATACTATGATTATTTAGAAGGAATGCTTACTTTAGAAGTAGAATTTCCAAATGAAGAATTAGCTAATAATTTCCAAAAACCAGATTGGTTTGGTGAGGAATTAGGATATAAAACATTATCAAATAGAAAATTATCACAAATGACAAAAGAAGAATGGCAATTAAAAGTTACAAAAGAATTTATCGAGAATAACAAAATTATAATTAATCAATTTAAAGAAAATTATAATTTAAAAATTAAATAATATTTTAGGAGGAATTTAAAATGGGAAAAATTATAGGAATTGACTTAGGAACAACAAATTCATGTGTTGCAGTTATGGA
>CALYAJ010000031.1 GCA_944393485.1 uncultured Clostridia bacterium | reverse complement strand
TCTTTATCTTTTAAAGCCTTATATAAATCAATATCTAGTTTATTGCACACACTACATAATACAATAAAAACATCTGCTACTTCACTTTCTACTGTATCATAATGATTAACTTTATTTTTATCAATTCCCATATCTGTAGCATTTTTTCTTATTGATTTTGCAAGTTCTCCAACTTCTTCTAAAAGTAATAACATTGTTTTCTCTATTTCTTGATTTGAAAATCCTCTTATTTCTATCACATCTTTTATATATTTCTGTACTTCTTGCAATGTATTCTTTTCATTTAACTTATTCCACAAATCTAATTGACTATTCAATTTATTACTTCCTTCCCATTTTTCTTATTTTGTCTTTTCTTCTATTCGTCTTATTTCATATCTCCATCCAGGTTGCCAATTCTTTGTTTTTCTCCAGTCGTTATCTATTGCATCTTTCCAACTAATATTTTTTGTTATGACTTCTAAAGCCAATTGCGGTGCTTTATGTGAGACTAAGGCAATAGTCTTCCCATTATAACTTTCTAATAGATATTCACAAAAATTTCTTAGTCTTTTTTCAACTTCTTTTAAAGATTCTCCATTAGGAAATTTATTATCTATATGTTCTTCATATTTTACCAAAGATGTATCTTCTCCATTTAAATTTCCATAATTGCATTCTCTTATCCTTTTATCGTGTAATATCACTTTTGAATCTTTGAATGTATATTTAGCTGAATCTATTGCTCTTTTCAAATCCGAACTAATTACTAAATCTATTTCATTCAAGTTTATTTGTTCTCGCAATTTAATACTTTGTTCTATTCCTTTTTCACTCAAATTCCCATGTAACCACCCAGTAGATTTATGCTCTATATTATCTGTAGTTGTTCCATGCACAAAATAAATTATTTTAACTGACATACCTTTCACTCTCCCTTAGCATTATAATCATATTCCCACAAACTTAGTTTTCCGTTTATATCTATTAGTGGATTTTCTTCATTTTTAAAGCCATATCCCTATTATAATTTTATATTTACATTTATATCATAGAAACCTGATTTTTTCAATAAAATTGCTCTTATTTCAAAAAATAAAGCACCTATTACAAGGCACTTTAATTAGGATTCTCTTTAACTTTAAAATTTTATTATTACAAATTCATATGTTCATCAACACACAACCATATAATATGGTGTATTGAGCATAGATATATAATCTCTGTAATTCTCTCACAGCAACTATTATATCAATTTTAAAAATTTATTTTATATGTTTCCACACTCCATATCTAAAACAACCTTAACATTAATTTCAGAATTCTGTACTTTTTCTAGTCCAAATCTACCTCTTTTATGAAACATAATTGTATCTTGAAAACTAGTAAACTCTAGTATTATTGGTAACTCTTCAACTCTAGCAACGCACAGACTTCCACATGACTAGTATAAGGAAACATATCAACAGGCTTTATTTTTTTGACTTCGTATATTTCTTCAAGTTTTGCTAAATCTCTTACTAAGCTTGCTGGATTACAACTAATGTATACTAGTTTTTTAGGTCTGACCTTTTTTATATTTTCTATACTAGTATTATCTAGCCCTCTTCTTGGTGGATCCACCATAATTATATCTGGTATTATTAGTTTTTTATTTACTAGTTCATCCAATACTTTTTCTACATCACCAGCAATAAATTCTGTATTTTCTACATCATTTATTTTTGCATTTTCTTTAGCCGCTACAATTGCTTCTTCTACAATCTCAACTCCATAAACCTTTTTAGCAAATTTACTCATAAATAATGAAATTGTACCAATACCACAATATAAATCAAATACTACATCATCTTTTGTTATATTGGCTGATTCTACTCCAATATTATATAATTTTTCTGCTTGAATTGGATTTACTTGATAAAAAGACATAGATGATATTTTAAATTTATATTCTCCTAAAATATCTGTAATATATCCATCTCCAAATAAATTAATATTCTCATTCCCTAATATTACATTAGTATTTTTTGTGTTTATATTTTTTACAATTGTTTTTATATTTTTATATTTATTTGTTAATTCTTCTACAAGTTCTTTCTCTTTTGGCATCTTACTACCATTTATAACTAATATGCACATTATTTCATTTGTTTTAATTCCAATTTTTGTTACAATATGCCTTATTAGTCCTTTTTGTGTTTTTTCATTATATACACTAATATTGTTTTTTACTAAAAATTCAAATATATATTTAGCAATTTCTTCTGTTTGTTTGTTTTGAATAAAACATGTATCAATTGGTATAATTTCATGCGTCCTATTTGCAAATACTCCTATCACAGGCTTCCCATCTTTATTTAAACCTACTGGATATTGTGCTTTATTTCTATAATGATATGGATTTTCCATACCAAGTGTATCCTCTACTTCTATTTTATTTTTTAATGTTTTATTAACTAAACTTTGAACTGCATTTTGTTTCATTTTTAATGTTTCTTCGTATTTTATATGTCTTAAAGAACATCCACCACATCTTTTATATGTTGTACAATCACTTTCTACTCTATATGGAGATTTTTCTATTATTTCTACTATTTTTCCAAAAGCATGTGATGATAAAACCTTTACAATTAATATTTTTAGCTTTTCACCTTTTATTGCATTTGGAATAAATATTGTTAATCCATCTATTTTTGCAATTCCTTCTCCTTGAAATCCAGTATCTATTATATCTACAATATACTCTTTATTTTTTTCTACTTGCATAATTACTCCTTAATACGATTTTTGCTAATTATATCATAATTTAGGAGCAAAAAATAGAAAAAGACATAGAAATTCTATGTCTTACTATTTCTTTTTAATTTCTTTATTAAATCATATATTCTATCCTTAGCTATAACTTCTACATTTATGTTTTCCTCTGAAATATTTTTACTTATTGGAATAAGATATAGACTAAAATTAGTAAGATATACGTTATAACCACTTGAAGATACTAATTGCAAAGCCACTTACCTTATTCCTTTACATCTTTCTTAACTCCTACAATTGCAAATCTACCATCCTCTGTATGATATGAACATGTTGAAAGTGTAATTAATTCATCACCATATTCGCTATTAACTTTTGTATTATATAATGAAGCTTTTTTACTATTTTCTACAAATTCGTTATATTCTTTTTCGCTTTTAGGATTTATAAATTGATAATATCTAAAAACATTTTTTTCTGATTTATAATATACTCTTGATTTAAATACTGCCATAATCTCATATTCATTATCTTCATTATCAGTTGTAAATCGAATGATTTTATGTTTTTTATAATAATCTTCATCTTTGTATTTTAATAAATCTTGAAACATCTTACCATTATTTAAATTATGACCATACATTAATAAGTTATTACTTTTAATATTCCAATCATAATCTTTATCTAAAAATATTGAACCATTTTTGCTTTTTTCCTTTTTATAATTATGTGTCATATAATATGAATTATCTGTTCCTTGAAGTACAGGATAACTTATTTCTGTCCCTTCAATTTCAAGCCACCCAACAATATCTTCATTTATTTCTTTTAATTTTTTTACTTTTAAAATTCGTTCGTTTTCACTATTAATATTCTCTTCATTTTCTACATTATTACTAGAAGTATCTTTCATATCAGTTTCATTTACAACTATTGTATTTATCAAATTACTTTCTTCTTCAGCTTCATGTCTTGATTTAATAAAATTATAAATGTAAATACTACAGAAAATTATTATTAATATTAAAATACAGTATATAAATCTATATAAAAATCTTTTCATTTTCACTCCATAATATTTTAGGATAGACTAAAGTCTATCCTATCTTAAAATTATTTTTGTCTTTTTCTTATTATAGTTATAGTTGATATAGCAAGTATAATTCCTAATACTGATAATCCTAAATAATCTGAAATACCTGTTTTAGGAGTATCATCCTTTTCGTTTGTTGTATTTTCTTTCTTATCTTCTACAATTTTTACATATATTGTAGTATCTTTGCTTACTTCTTTATCAAAATCAAATTTATTTTTATATTTTGAATCTGTATAATATCCTTCTATTTTATATCCTTTTTTTACATCAATCTTTGATTCTAAAAATTTTCTTGTAATTTTTTCGCCTGAATCGACAGTAACTTTTTCTTCTTTTCCATTTGCAACAATTGTTAATATAACTTTAACTTCATCAACATTTGCTGTAACTTTATCTGGGACACTTGATTCAGAAATAATATTATCATTTTTATCTGTTACTAATACTTTTTTTCCAGCTAATACTATTTTTGTATCTGAATTATCTTTATTATCTATAGTAAATTCTGTTAAATATCCATTATCTGCAACACGTACAACATTTTCTTTTGATTCTGAATTTAATGTTCCATTCATTGTAACTTTTGGATTGTTAGTTGCAGATGCACCTTTGTCTATTTCTATTCCATTATTTGCTCCTGTTCCATTATATCCTAATTTAAGATTTTTAATTTCTAGATTACCACCATTAACAAGAACAGCTCCATAATTAAATCCTGTAATATAAACTCCTTCAAGAATTACAGTTCCACCATCATATGCTTGTACTCCATATTTTGGGCCGTTTTTTAAATTGATATTTTGTAATCTAAGTTTTGCACTTCCTAATTGAGCTGTAAACATTGTTTGATTTCCAGATGTTGAAGTCCAACTACTATCTCCAGTTACTGTATGACCATTACCATTAATTGTTAATTCTTTTTCAATAACTATTGGCTGAGTTACAGTAATATTATCACTTAAAGTTATAGTGGCTCCGGAATCTGCACTTTCTACAGCACTTCTTAAAGAATTTTCGTCATTTACAATTGTTGCTGCATTACTTTTGTTTGAAAATCCCAAAATTGCAAATAATACAATTGCAGAAAATAACATAATTTTTATTGTATTTCTCATTTTTTCTCCTCCATATTATTTTTAATTACAATGTCAGTGTAATTATGACATTTATTTTTATTTTCTCCTAATTTTGTTTTGTTATTTATTTTTTATCAATTTTAATTTTGAAATTTTTGTATTTTTTTGCAATTAAACGACTTAATTTGCTTTTTTTATAGTAAATTATATTTCTAGTTTTGCCAAATCTTCTTGCTTTTCTTATATTGTAGCGAAGGAACTTTCATACAATAGGAAAGTATAGCTTTCTTATTGTATGAATCGAAAAAAACACCTTAATTGGTGTTTTTCATAATTTATCCTATCTTTCATCTATTTCTTCATCTAAATTATTTTCTTTGCTTGCTATTGATTTATTATCATTTTGATTATTGTTACTTACCTCTGATTGTTTCGCTCTACTAGCATTAATTATGTCTCTCATGGTAATTACAGATTGTGTTGTTTCTTTAACTCTATTTCTAAATAAATAATAATATACCTCAGGCTCTGTTCTATTACATTTTTCCGTTTTGTGTCTTGGTATGTAATTATCGTGATTTTTAAAATCTTCATCTGATTTTAAAAGATATTTAGGTTGTAATTCTTCTACAAGTGCATCTGCATCCCATGTTAAATCAACATTATACCACTCACCATCTAATTTTACTAAATTCCATGCATGTCCATGTTCTGAACTATCTACATTATCTGCAGATACATATCTACTTTCTATGCCCATACAACTTAATACATTCCTTACTGTTTCTGCATATCCTGCACAAACAGCTTCACCTTGTAAAAGTGGTCCAATTAAATTTCTATTTATTAGCTCTTCCCCTTCAGTTGTCTGATTATTATCTAGTCTTTCCAGATATTCATAATTATATGAAACCAAATTTGAAATAATTCTTAATGCTCTACAACACACTTTCTTATCTCTATTTAAATCTCGTCCTGCAAATACACCTGATTTACTTTCTATATTTTCTGTAATTTTATCAATCATTCTTCTGCAATTAATATATTCTTGAAGAGTATATGGTTTTTTCTGTTTTTCATCTAATCCATAATCACTAAATCGTACTTGATGAATATCTATCTCGTAATATTTTTGTAAAATAGTAATACTATCTATTGGTAATTCGCTACAATCCTTTATAACAAATCCACATGATAATTTATATTTTTTTGATACATCTAAGAGTTCTTCAAGATTTCTAGTAGGTGCAGAATAGTCTATCTTAAAAACTTCCCCTTCTTTTTGCTCTATATCTAGTGCACCCAATAATTTTAATTTACATTCCCCAGTATAATTATCCCAATGATTTGATAATATATCTTTATTTTTATTTAAATCTTCAAAATTTTCTTTTAAAAACTTTTCAAAATATTTACCAATATCAACTTTTTCAGCCAGACCTTTTAAATCCCTATCTAAAAGTTCTAATGCTTCATATTTATTGTCACTTAGCTCAAGATATTCTTCCCATCTAAGATTTATACATCTATCTATACTCTCTAAACTATCCTCATCCAGTTCTCTTGGCAAAGGATAATCTAAAGGATATAATGCATTTTTAAATATAGTGTTTTGAACATTTGTAGATGCTAAATCAAAATATCTTTTAAACTCCCTCCCTGGAACATGTGAAACATATCTTTCTTGTATTTCAGCAGGATATTCTGCTAAAGAAACTGCTCTATCATGTTCATTTTTATTTGATAAGTCCATATATTTATCATATAGTGAAACTATATGTGATAAATCACTTATTCCCTCTTCTCTAACAATATCTGTAAAATCTTTAAGTGTATCATCTTCTCTTATTGTTTTAAATAGTATTTTACTAAATTCTTGTTTAGCATTATTTAAAAAATATTCAGGCGTGTTTTTAGTATTTACTTTATTATAATTTTGTATAAAATATTGTAACTCTTCACTATTTATATAATCAGAATATATATCTAAAAAACTAATAAAATCTTTTTTTTGAACATCTTCTAACAAATTACTTAATACTTTTCTGCTTATATTTTTCATTTTTTACCTTTCTTCTTATTAATAATTTAAAATGGTAAATATTCATCTGAATAATGAATATCAACACCTTTATTTAACAAATTAGTACAAATTGTATCTTCAATATTGCTTCCATCTAAATTTAATTCCTGTAATTTATTAATATTTTCTAATTTTTCAAATGAGAGAATTTTACTGTTATATATACTTAATTTTTTAAGAGAAGCAAATCTTAATAATTCTTCAATATCAATTTGATTAACATTTATTAATTTAATCATTTCAATATTTGTAACATTTGAAAAAATGTTAATATTTAGTTGATGTGGATAATTAATTATAAGTTTTTCAAGATTATTTTCTATAGGTGTATTATCTGTAAATTTGCAATGATTTAATATTAAAAATTTTAAATTTAATATTTTGTTTAATCCTTCAATAATATCATTAGTTATATTAAAACTATTTAATGTTAATGTTTCTACATATTTTAAAGCCTCAAAATCTTCTTTTGAAAAAATTTTTTCTTTAAGTTCTATGTCCTTGCTATTTAAAGATATATTTTTAACTTCTTTTAAATCTTCTTCAGTTATTTCACTCTCTTGTTCTAATTTTAAAATATTATATATTTTAAATTTTAATTCTTCATTTATAAAATTCATTAATTTTTCTTCCTTTTCTTTTTTTAATTATACTATAAATATATATAATATCAAATTATTTTGTTATATATATCATACCAACTATATACTCTTGTTACATTATCTAATTTCAAATCTCTATTATATCTATTATCATAACATAAAACTTTTACAATTTTATTGATTGCTTCTATTGTTGATGGACTATCCTCAATCATTATTTCAATTTTATTTTCCTTTATTTCTTTAATTTTTGGAACTTTAGCAAATAACAATTTATCATATACTATATTATTTTTATCTAGCCAATTTTTTATTCTATTTCGCATATCTTCTCCATCAATTGTATCTCTCGTACATTTATGCCTTCCAGTTATTATAAATATATTGTGTCCATCATTTTTTAATTTTTGTATTACTTCACTTGCAAACATTCTGATTGGTGAATTATCTACATATTCATCAAAATATTTTTCTCTATAATCATCTATTATCTCTTTAGACCAATTAAGTTTATTAAATTCATAACCATTTGGATTGGATAATCCTTCTAAATTATTTTCATAGCAATATTTACTTGTACATGCTAATATGTATTCATCTTCATTTGTTATAACTCCGTCTATATCTATTCCTATATTCATATTTTTCTCCTTTCTTTAAAAGAATATCATAATTTGTAAAAATATGATAGCTTTTCTTAATAAAATATGATAATATTTTATTATTATTTAATTAAAGGAGATGTTTTAAATGAAAAAAATAATACCAGGAATTTTTGTAATATTATTTCCATATCTATTTTTTATACTTACATATTTAATTACTAAAATCCAGAATACTGATTTATCTTTTGTACTTTTTTTAGTAATGTTTTTTGTATCAATCATATTATTAGTAACTGCTGTAATAGGAACAAGTATAATTTTTTCTGTTAATAATATTCCATTAAAGTCTACTATAATCAATTTTTTAATTAAACTTGCATATATTCCTGTTCATCTATTAATGTTTCTTTTATTCGGAGCTTTTATGAATCCGTTTTTAATAGCTTTTTTACTAGTTCCTATTTTTGTAAGTATATGTTTTCAGATATTAACAGGAATTGTATCATTAGGAACATATATTGGTAGTTATAAATTTAAAAATTGTAATTTAGCTCTTGCAATATTAGGATGTATTTTATCATTCTTTTATATTATAGATATAATCATGGCAATTATAATTTTAATTGTTAATATTTGTAAAGTAATAAAAATGAAACATAAGAAAGGCATTTCGACAAACAAGTCTTTGTAGTAATTGCGAAATTAAGCCACTCTTAAAAATTTTTAATTTTGTTAGAGTGGGCTATATGCATAGTAAATGCCACTCACTTTTCTCTGGCGAACATAGGTAACTTAACCTTGTTGTACACATAAAATTTGGCGATTTTTCTATACAAGAACAAATCGGAAAGCCTTAATATTTGTACTAAAGAAAACTCACAAATAAATTTAAGTCTCGATCTTATATATTCCACAAATTCTAGTTCTTATTTAATCATCTTCATTCTAAACACCGTTATTTCGTTTGGATTTTTTATATTGTTTTTTAGACAACAAAAAATCAACCAGATTTTATTTTCTGATTGATTTTATTAATTCTGCTCTATTAGTTCGAACAGAAACGTTATTGGTGCGGATGAGAGGACTCGAACCTCCACGCCGTAGGCACTGGTTCCTAAGACCAGCGCGTCTGCCAGTTTCGCCACATCCGCATAGCTTTAACATAAAATATAATAGCACAATAAATATTTCATTGTCAAGCATTTAATAAAAAAATTATAATTTTTATTTCAAATAAAATGCAAGATTCACATAAAAATAGTGCATTAAGAAATAGATAAATTAATGCATTGCCAATGCAAGAAATGTATAAAATTAATTTGCTACTAGGAATACCTCTTTATTCCATTTCTGAAATTTTACAATATTACGAAAATATTAAAATAATTTTTCCATCACACTTATTATTAAAATATCATTGGAGGATATTTTTGTATATATTGGCTGTAAGCCATTACATTATTGTAATATTTTACCGTTTTTAATAGTGGATATTTTGTATATATTTGATGTAAGCTTTTCTTACACCATGCGTATAGCACGTGGTATTGATTCAAGAACAAAAGGGGCATGCCATTTTAAACAACTTACATGCCCTGTCTTTGTTCGATTTCCAAAATGCACAGCAATTTTGTGTGAAATTTATTATTTAACTATTGGCTATGTGGGCAATTTTTATTGCATCTTCCTTTGTTTCTACTGCACAAATAAAACATTTATTATGACAAAATCTTGCTGTCTCTACTGTTGTTACTTTTTGTAATTCTTTATCTTTTAAACCTGCCCATTCCTTTGGAAATAATTTTCTACTCTCAAATGAACCAATTTTTTCTGGAACTGTATATATGTTATATCCTCCTCTATTTGAAGGAAATATTACGAAATTTATTAATTTGGCTTTATTATTTGAAGAATTTAATAATATCTCTTTCCAAGGCATATATTTATCCAATATCATAACACCATCTTTTGAATCTTGAATAGATTTTTCTACATTTTCCATTGCTTTTACTTTCGATATAGTACTTTTTATTGCATTTTCAAAAATTATATCTGCTAATTCTACAGCTTGTATAAATCTATCATCTGCTTCTACATTTTCATCCCAGTTTGGATTAAATTCAGAAATTATTGTAGCTAATTGAACTATTTTATAATCTGTTTCAATTGCAGGAATTTGACCATTATCTCCTGCATCAATATATTCAATTAAATTTTTATCTATATTTTCCCAAATAGTATCTATTTTGTCATTCGTATATTTTTTTATAACATCTTTGCCATATTTTTTCCAAACTAGACCACAAGAGGAATACATTACACCATTTTCTCTTTTTCCGTTTCCTCCAAATTGGTGATGATCTAATTCGCCTCCACCAACATCATAAATAAATTGATTGTTGTTTGAATCTTCTAAATCAGATGTTCTGCAAACTATTACTTCTGGAATTAGTCTTGAAAATAGTACTGTAGAAAAAACTTCATCTGCATGAAAAGTTCCATTATGTGTTACACAATTTGATTCCTTTATGTTTTTAGTTATTTTAATATTCATATGTTCTTCCTCCCTTATCTAAATAATATAATTTTTGTTAAATTTATGGCATTGATAGTGATAATCTGTACAAATTTTATATTTACTATCTTTATAATCTTTTAATATTTCTAATAAATTTGTTATACATTTATCATGATATATATAATAACAATCTTCTTTTATATTATATACTACTCTTCCTCTTGGATAATAATCAAAATCCACGTTATATTTGTCATAATAAAATTCTTCCCAAATTTCCATATGACTTTTAGGATAATTTAAAAAATTTCCATATTTTTCCGCTTTTTCATTTTCACATTTGTGTATTAAAAATTTATTATTTACTTTAAAGAACAAATTTACCATTATAATACTCCATTTATTTTTTTAAAATTATATCACAGATAATTTAAACTGCAATAATAATGATTAAACTTTATAATTACTTATATATGTATAAATGTTAAAATGTATTTTAATAAATTAAAAAGGGGGAAAATAAATTGGAGAAATACGCAAAGCATATAATTACTTTACTTTTTGCTGGACTTTTTGCTATATTAATGTCATTTTTATGCCAAAATATTATTAGTGAAACAAGAATATCGAATGATGGAATTATATATTTTTCTAGCTTTTTTATAAGTGCAATACTAATACTAATTTTTTATTATTTTATAGCTCCTCCATTGAGTTCATATTTAAGTGTTAAAAATTTAAATGGTATTTCAAATGAATTTAACAACTTATATACCAATCTTTGTAATACATACAAGGAGAACCTAAAAAAAATGCAATATATACTTTTACTAAGAGAAGTATTAGAAGCTCTATCAATATTTTGTTTAGTATCAATTATTTATAATATAGATTATCCAGTAATCCTTTTAATAGTTATAATTATATTATATATAGTTGTGTTTTTCTTAACAAAAAATATATCAACAAAATATTCTGATTACTATAAAAATAATGTTATAAAGACATTATTAGAGTCTTTTAATGAAAACCTAGAATATTCACCTAGAATAAATAATAAAGATAGCTTATACAAATTGTATGAAAACTCAAATTTTCCTACACAGTATTTTACATCTTTTTCTGCAGATGACTTTATATATGGACAAATTGATAATAACTATATAGAAATGTTTAATTTACTGATTGAAAGAAATAATACTCGTAGAGATATGCATACAGTTTTTAGTGGATTATTTCTAGTAGAAAAATGTAATATACATATTCCAGAAAATGTACAAATACTAAAATATGAAATTCCTAAAATTAGTAATGTACCAACAGACAGTACTAATTTTAATAAATACTTTAGATTATATTGCAATGATAATATATTAGCAATGAGTATTTTTACACCTGATATTTTAGAATTTATGTCAAATTTCTATGAAAAATATAATATTAATTTTGAAATATCAATATATCAAGATTCTATAAATTTTAAGTTTTATACAGGAAAAATGTTTGAACCAAATATAATAGGAACACCAATTAATAAACTCTCACTTTATAATTACTATTATTCTATGCAATTTGTAATAGAACTCACTAAACAACTTAGCAAAACTATTAATGGACTTGATTATCTAAATTAGTAAAAAAAATCACATATTTTAATTAATATGTGATTTTTTATGTTTTTATTTATTTTTTTTATTAAACACCTACTGTTGTAAATCCATTATCACAATGAATTATTTCTCCTGTAATTCCTGAAGACATATTACTAAATAAGAATGTTGTAGTATCTCCAACTTGTTCAATTGTAACATTTTTGTGCATTGGAGCTTTTTCTTCTATAACATCTAATATTGAACCAAAATCTTTAATTCCTTTTGCTGATAATGTTTTTATTGGTCCTGAAGAAATTCCGTTAATTCTCATACCTTTTTTACCTAAATCTTGAGCTAAATAACGAATACTTGCTTCTAATGCAGCTTTAGCTACACCCATTACATTATATCCAACAACTGCTTTTTCTGATCCATAATATGTATATGTTACAATACTTGCACCTTCATTTAATGCATCTTGTGCAACTGCTTCATTAACTATTTTTACTAGTGAATATGCACTAACATCACATGCATGAGCATATCCTTCTCTTGATGTATTTATAAAGTCATTTCTTAAATCATCTGTAAAAGCATGCGCTATACTGTGTAATATTCCATCAACTTTTCCATAATCTGCTTTAATTGCAGCAAAACAATCTCTTATACTTTCATCAGAACTTGCATCACATGGATATAATTTTGTTCCTGGAAATTCTTCTAATAATTTAGCTAATTTTTCAGAGCCTTCTGATGGATTATATGTACAAATTAATTGTGCACCATTGTCATGAGCTGATTTAGCTGCTCCCCATGCAATACTCCATTTGTTTCTTACTCCCATTAATACTAATTTTTTGTTTTCTAATAACATAATCTTACTCCTCCATTTTTCCTATTTTTCTATATTTTTCATATCTAAGGTTTAATAATTCCTTAGTATTTAACTTATTTAATGTTTTTAGAGTTTTTGTAATGTAATTCTTTAATTCTCCTGATACAAACTCTAAATTTTCTTCTTTATTTTCTGATTCTTTTATAATATCATCTATTATTCCTAGTTCTTTTAAATCTTTTGCTGTGATTTTCATTTTTTCTGCTGCTTCTTTATTTTTACTTGCATCTTTATAAAGAATACTTGCAAATCCTTCTGGTGATAGTACAGAATATACACTATTTTCTAGCATTGCTATTCTGTCACTAACGCAAATTGCTAAAGCTCCACCACTTGAACCTTCACCAATTACAATCGCAATTATTGGTGTCTTTAATCTTGACATTTCCATTAAATTTCTAGCTATCGCTTCTCCTTGACCTCTTTCTTCTGCACCTAAACCTGGATAAGCACCTGGTGTATCTACAAAAGTAATTATCGGTCTATGAAATTTTTCAGCTTGTTGCATAAGTCTTAAAGCTTTTCTGTATCCTTCTGGATTTGTCATACCAAAATTTCTTTCCATTTTTTCTTTTGTTGTACTTCCTTTTTCTTGGCCTATAACGGTAACTGCTGTTCCATTTATTCTTCCTATACCACCAATAATAGATTTATCATCTCCAAAAGCTCTATCTCCATGGAATTCGATGAAATCATCTACTATTTTTTCTATGTAATCTTTTGCTTTTGGTCTTTGTGCATCTCTTGCAAGCATAACAATATCCCATGCTGTCTTTTTACTCATAATTTCATCTCCTCCCTATTTTTTATGTAATTCTAAAATTTGAGCTAGTGTTTTTTTCATATCTTTTCTTTCAACTATTTTATCTATAAAACCATGCTCTAATAAAAATTCTGATCTTTGGAAACCTTCTGGCAATTTTTGATTTATAGTTTGCTCTATAACTCTTGGTCCTGCAAAACCAATTAACGCATTAGGTTCTGCTAAAATGATATCTCCTAAGCTTGCAAAACTTGCTGTAACTCCGCCTGTTGTAGGATCTGTTAAAACTGTAATATTTAATAATCCAGCATCATCTAATTTTGCAACTGCTGCTGAAGTTTTAGCCATTTGCATTAGTGAAATCATTCCTTCTTGCATTCTTGCTCCACCAGAAACACAAAAAATTATAAATGGTAGTTTTTCTTTTATTGCATCTTCTATAGCAAGTGTTATTTTTTCACCAACAACACTTCCCATACTTCCCATTAAAAAGTTACCATCCATAACAGCTATTACTACTTTATTTCCATGAATTTCTCCAAATCCTGTTTTAACAGCTTCTTTTATTTTTGTTTTTTCTCTTAATGTTTCAATTTTCTTTAAGTAACCATCAAAGTGAATTGGATCTGTTTCTGGCATATCTTCATATGTTTCTACAAATGTTCCTTCATCTATTATTTGAGCTATTCTTCTTCTTGCAGAAATTCTAAAATGCTTACCACAATTTGGGCATACACTTAAGTTTTTGTGAACATCATCTTTATATAAAATTTCTTTACATGCATCACATTTTACCCATTTTCCAACAAGCATATCTGCAGCTTTAGTATTTTTTTGTGGCTTTTCTTCATCTGCATTATTTACTTTTTTTATTTTGTCTATTACCATGGCTTTTTTGTTCCTCCCCTTGGTTTTTTAAACTTTATAAGGAGCTGTCTTGGTTTATAGATGCCCCTTAAAGTTTTAAGCATTTTTGCTTTTATAATTTTATTTTATTTATTTGTTTTTGGCAAGTAGATATTTAATCAATATCTCTATATTTTTTCTGTATTTTTATTATTTTTCGTTTTTTACTTTGCTATTATATATTTTTTTGTTATTTTTTTCTATTAGTATGAGTAGTCAGTTGAATAAGAATTTATATGTAATTTGCGATATCTAGTTTTTTCTAAAATTTGACTTTCTATATTTTAAGTGTTATTATCTGACAGACGATATGGAGGAATTTTAAATGAACAATAAAACACCAAAAAGTGATATTATAAAATATATTTTTACAATTTTATTATTTTTATTTGCAATCGCTTCATTTCCTAGTGTTGCATCATTTATATTTTTAATTACTGCAATAATAGTATTTCCAAGTTGTTGGGAAAAAGTAATTAACGCTATTAATGGAAAATTATTAGTAGTTATATGTATTATTTTATTCTTTATTGCTTGTGCTATTTCACCTGCACCACAAACACAAACATCAAATAATATTTTTTTGAATAATACAATCAATACTACCTCAACACAAAATACTTTGAATGAAAATACTATGAACATTGTAAGCTCAATACCAACATTTCAAAATGAAATTGATGCAAATATTATTGATAACAATACTACTGCTGAAAATGCTTCTAATAATTCAGTTACTAACACTAACTCTAATACAAATAGTTCAAATACATCTAGTACAAGTACGAAAAATAGTGTAAAAGAATCTAGTACCTCTTCTACTAAAGAGAAGAGCACTAAAACTTCTAGTAAGAAAACTTCTTCTAGTAGTTCATCAACAAGTAAGTCTACCTCTTCTAGCGCAAAAGCTTCTAGTAGTACTAAAAATAATTCTTCCTCAGGATATGTATGGGTTGGAAATACTGGACATAAATATCACAAACAAACTTGCCCTACTTTAAAGGGAAAAGGTTATAAAATAACATTAAAAGAAGCTTTAGCAGACGATAGAGAACCATGTAAAGTATGTTATAAATAACAAAAACACTTCGATTTTGAAGTGTTTTTTCTTTATATCAATTAGCATCACTCATCATATACTAAATTTATCCTTTATATTTCGTTTTATATCCTGAATTTTCACTTGGTCTATAAGCGTTAGGAAATTCTATATCTGATTGAATATCTAGAACTATTTTTTGTAATCTTGTATAAACATCATATGGTTTCTCTATATCTAATATAGTCATAAATAACTTTTTAGTACCACTATTAGTTAATGTAGTATTTCCAGTATCAATGTATATATCTCCTACTTTTAACAGCTTATCTATTACTCCTATTTTTAAACTTACATTTTTTATATCCTTGTAATAAATAGTATCATAACTTGCTCCAATGATTCCTGTTTGAATAATTATTCTTTTATCTGTTACATAATATTTTGTATTTTTCCATTTTTTACTTGCAGTTATAATATTTCCTAGCCATATCCATACAGGCAATAAATGAAATGCAAAAAATATTATAATAGGAAGTACCATTTCCTTTATTGCTCCACTACTTATAAAAACATATATTATAAAAGAATCAAATAATAACCAAATAAGCGCAACTGGCATCATTCTTACTATATTATTAATTATAAAAGCTGATTTTTTGGGTTTAGCACTCCATAATTCTTGCTCATCTTCCGCCAACGGATTTGGCATTTCTTCTTCATATTGAATATATTTATTATATTTTGACATTTTTTCTCCCCTTTTAATCTTAATGTGCTTTAAAATTTTAATACTTTATTATTTTTTAGATTAATTCCATATTTACTATAAACACTTTCTACATCTAATGTTGTAACTTTATCTTTAGATAGTTCTAGTAACTCTAAAGTATTCATAACATCTTCCTCATTTTTTCCTTCTATTTCTACATAAGTTGGAATCATTGGCCATGAATCTATATCTATTTCTACACCATTTAAAACATATTGTGTTCTTTTATTTTCTTGATATCCTTTACTTTTAATTCCCATATTTTCTAATAACTCATTTGTTTTTTCAAAATCAGAAACCTCTATTTCTAATTCTTTGGTACCATCTATTGTAGTTTTTACAACATTTTTATATGTAAGAGTTGTCTTTTTTCCATTAGTTCTTAATCTAATCCATTTACCATCTTCTTTTGGAATAATATCATATACATATCTTTTTTGCTCATTATCTCCTTTAAATTCTGCACCAAGTTCTTCAAGTTTTTTTATTAATTTTTCTTTATCAATTTCTAATACTCTAATTTCATATTCAGTATTCATGTTTTCCTCCAATTCGCCTCTAAATTTGATATTGTTCTTTCAATAGCAATACAAATTCCTCTTTTTTTCTAAATAAAATATAGTCCTCTACAAATCTAAAATGCAGTTATCCAATTATTGTTGCTTATTCTTTCAGCTGGATTTATATCTTTTTTACTTATGATTTCTTTTATTAACAATTTAAATTATTTGTTGTCTTCTCAAACGTTTCATAATCTTTTTCTATATTTATCAAAGTCAAATTAACACCACTTATTTTTTCTACCTCTCATATTAATTTATTATTTTTTTTAAATCATCTATATTATTTTTATTTTTTAAATACTTATCTATTACAAATAAGCCTAAAATCATATCAAATATTTGATCATATATTTTTTCTAATTCATCACAATCTAAATTAGAAATATACTCTTTTTTATTTTTCCCATTCAAATTATTATGTCTTATATTAAAATTATTCAACATAAATTGAACATCATCCATTAAATTGGAATAAGTAGTTTTTTTGAAAATTGGTTTCATTCCCTCTATTTCATTTGACAATAAATTTAATATCTCTCTTTTATCTTCTATTTTTCCTTTTAATATAAATCTTCTATACTCTATTACTTTATCCGCTACATTTGGGTTAGTTTCTGCTACTGCTGATAACAGCATATCTTTTTCTACAATTATTAGTGTTTTATCTGATAACACTTTAACTTCATAATTTAAATCTTCGAGTAATCTCTCTATATTTTCTTGTAATAACTTATAAATTTTCCAATTACACTTATAGTATATATCACAACTCTTTTTTACATTCTTCAGGCCGGACATTTCAATAAGATTTATAATAACCTCTATATATAAAAGTAAGCACTCAACTGTATTTTCTCTTAATCCTTCTTTATCCTTTATTTTTAAACTTGACAACATATCTGCCAAAGATATATACCTACCTCTTCTATCCCAGTCTTCCCAAAATTTTTCTTCTATATAAGAAGCTATTGTAATTTTTGAACCATAATCATTATAAAAATAATCTCGTTCGAATAATTTATATATTCTTATATATTCTCTCCTTACATCAATCTCTTTATCATTCATTAAATCAAATATATTTCTTCTCATTTTATATTCTCATTCCTTACATCTCTTATTGTCTGCATAAAATATATTATAATTTTTAATTTTTCATGCTATCTTAAATCATTAATATTAATTTACACTAGTGAGAACGCTATATGATATTTACAATTTTGCTTTTAATTTTATATTAAAAAATAAATTGTTATATTGCATTAAGACGCTTCTTTATTCTCACTTATACAGAAAATTATTTGCATACAAAACATAACTTGATAAGTATATATTCTAAATTACTTAATATTCTTACCTCCAGTATGTAAAACAACATGCGTCCCCAAATTTCCTTTTTCTTAAATATCATACATCTTTTTAGCCGTATAATGTGTATGTAAATATTTATGTGCTATTTCACTACCTGGTTTTTGTAAGAATTCTGCATACATTTGCTTCATAACTGGACTTTCATGTGATTTTCTTATTACACTCTTTTCATCTATAGTATATAAAGCATCTGCTCTTAATTTTCTAACATCAACTTCACTTCTTATCTTAGAACTCTTTATAGGTTGACCTCCACCCATTACACATCCTCCTGGGCAAGCCATTATTTCTACAAATTGATAATCTGCTTTTCCTTCTCTTATTTCATCCATTACTTTTCTCGCATTACTTAAACCACTTACTACAACTGCTTTTATTTTCTTTCCTGCAATTTCTACAGTTGCTTCTTTTCTACCTTTACCACCTCTTACTACTGTATATTCAAATTGAGGTAAATCTTTTCCTTCCAATGTATCTGCTGCAGTTCTTAAAGCTGCTTCCATAACACCACCTGTTGTCCCAAAGATTGCTCCTGCACCTGTAGCTTCTCCCATTGGCTCATCAAATACATCATCTTGTAATTGTGTAAATTCTATATTTGCTTGTTTTATCATTCTAGATAATTCTCTTGTTGTAATTACATAATCTACATCACGAAGACCGTCTACTTCCATTTCTTCTCTTTGACACTCATATTTTTTAGCAATACAAGGCATTACTGAAACCATACATATTTTCTTTGGATCAATATTATATTTTTTAGCATAATATGATTTAACCATTGCACCAAACATTTGATGTGGAGATTTACAGCTTGATAAATGTCCTAATAAATCAGGATAATTCTTTTCTGCAAATCTTACCCAACCTGGACTACAAGATGTAATCATTGGTAAACATTCTTGTTTAGAAAAACGCTCAACAAATTCATTTGCTTCTTCCATTATTGTTAAATCTGCACCAGTATTTGTATCAAAAACTCTATCAAATCCAAGGCTTTTTAAAGCTGATACCATTTTACCTGTTACATTTGTTCCAATAGGCATTCCAAATTCTTCTCCTAATGCAACTCTAACAGCAGGAGCAGTTTGAACAACTGTATATACCTCTGGATCTTTTAAATTTCTCCAAACATCTTTAATATATTCTTTTTCTTTTAAAGCACCTGTTGGACAAGCTTCAATACATTGTCCACAGAATGTACAGTTTACATCATTTAAACTATGGTCACCAACTGTAGAAATACAAGATTCAAAACCTCTATTTATACAATCTATAGCTCCAATTTCTTGTACATTCTTACATGCTGCAACACATCTTCTACATAAAATACATTTATTAAAATCTCTCATTATTGCAGGTGATTTATCATCTACTTTATGTTCTGTCATTTCACCTTCAAATTCAACATGTTGAACATTAAATTTCATAGCTAATGCTTGTAATTCACAATTACCATTACGACTACATGTTAAACAATCACGATGATGATTAGATAATATTAAATCTAATATAACTCTTCTAGCTTCCATAACTGCTGGTGAATG
>CALYAJ010000030.1 GCA_944393485.1 uncultured Clostridia bacterium | reverse complement strand
AAAACTGCATATGGTAACCACAATAAATCATCAGAAAATTTTGTTCTTATTCCCATATTATTATAATCATGCCACCAGTGTTCTACATCTCCTTCTTTAAATTGATGTTTACTACTTTCAATTATTTGATTTTTTAGTAAATTAATATCAACATATTTCAAATTAATTGTATCTTGAAGTTGATCTCTAAATCCTGTAGCTCCACCAGATTGATAATAACCTGTTTTTGCTAATAATCTAGAAGCAATAGTTTGATACACAAGCCAGCCATTTAACATTATATTCATAGACTCAATTGGAGTTTCAACTTGAATCTTATTAGTATATTTATTCCAATATTCGACAGTCTTATTTAATTCCTCTTTACATATATCTAAATTTGTATATTTCTTTTCTAGTTCTTTAATTTTTTCTTGTTTTTCTTCACCTAAAACTATGGTAATATCTTTTCTTTCATACTCGTCTAACTCTATATTTAACTTAATTGCAATACACGAATCTTTTCCCATTCCATTGTCATCATCTAAGTTTGTTTTATACAGGGCTTCTGGATTTTTTAATGAGCCATTGCCTATAAAAAATTCTTTATTCCCTGTATATGATAATATTTCCTCACTAGATAATATAAAACATACATCTTCATTATTTACTGTTTTATATCTATTTTTGGCATATACTATATTCTCTTTTTTATATACTTCTATTTTTCCATTTGTTTCTATTTCATTTTCTCCTAACACTGGTTTTAAATAATATATAATACTTATTTTTTTATGCTTATCAGTAGTATTTTTTAAAGAAATAATATTTACTTTTACATTATCTTCTTTTGGAACAAATACTTTACATTCTTGTACAATTCCATCACAGGTATGCATATATTCTACACTGCCAAATTTATATATAATATAATAATCATTATTATCTTCTATTAATTTATTTCCTATACACCAAGTTAATCCATTCTCAACATCTTTTAAATATATTATTTCTGATGGCACATCTTTTATTGGAGAATTTGCCCATGTGGTTATTCTATTTAATCTACAATTATCTTTCCATGTATATCCTCCAAATCCATCAGTAATTAATGTTCCAAATGTCTTATTAACTAAAATATGACTCCATACGCTTGGTAAGTTAATATCTTTATTTGTTTTTATAATATATTCTTTTCCATTGTTAGAAAAAGCTCCATATTTATTATAATATTTTAAATTACCTATTACATCTATTTTTTCTAAATCCTTACTTCTTATTTTCTCCTCTTCTTGTGAATTTGTAATTGCTAAATTTCCGATATTCGTCTTTTCTTTGTCTGTTATTTGCTTTATTTTCTTTAATCCATATTCTATATTTCCTATACTTGCGTCTATTACTAAATTAGAAGTAAATAAAATTAAATCCTTTTCCCTTTTTGTGAGCTCTTCTTCTTTTAAAATAAATATACCTGTTCTTATATTTTTCATATACACTAAATGAGCATTTAATATGCTTGTTTCTATATATTCATTTAAATAACCTTCATAATTATTTTCTTCTTCATTTAATATTACAAATTCTATTTCTATATTTTTAGTTTTTAGTACTTCATATAATTTCAACAATTCCTTTAATATATATATATCATTTATATTTTTTATTTTTAAAGTTAAAATTGGGAAATCTCCTGATATTCCAAATTTCCATAAGTCTTGTTTCTTAAAATTTTGATTTTTAATTTTATTTCTATAATATGTTTGTACATAATTTGTTCTAAGCAAAAATGAAAGTATTTTTTGATATAATATGCATTCTTTTCCTTTTATTTGTAAATATCGTGCTTCTTCTATTGATTTTGCTTTTGATATTTTAAAAATATTTTGAATTACTTCCTTGTTTTTAGTTAAATTAATATTTTTTATTACTTCATCTTTATTATTTGAAATAGAGATAATATAATATAGTGTTACTTTTGATTTTGCTGGTATTTTTAATGTCCTTTTTATTGCTACAATTGGTTCTGTTACAAGTCCAATACTATTAGAAAATCTCTTTCCTTCTTGTATAACTTTAGGAATATCGAATTCTTTATTTGAGTAAAACTTTGTAGCATCTATTTCATATTCTAACTCTCCTATTGTTTCATCTTCAGTATAAAAATTAACTCCTAAGAATTCGTTTTTTTCGCCTTCTAATCTTTTTCTTCTTTCTACTAATATTATTTGATTTTCATTATCATATGAATATCTTAAAAATAAATTATTAAAAGCTTTATGCGAATTATCTGCATTAATAGTAGAAATTATAGGCTCGAATTCTCCTGTAACTTCTAATATTTCATCTGTTTCTCCTATATTTTGAAGCTCAATTTTTCTAATTTCTATTGGTTCATTTTGACTTACGGTTACTTCTACTTTTGTTTCTATATTTCCATCAATTCTTTCTATTGTACTTTTATCTGGATTAAAAATTACTTTGTATTTGTCAGGTTTAGCAATATTAATACAATAATTAGAACTCCATATTCTATTATATTTTATATTTCTAATATAAAAAATAATACCTTGTGCATAATCTTCGGTTTCTTTAAACCTATTAATATAAATGTTTCCGTATTTGCTATAGCTTTCTCCCTTTTCATTCATTATGACAGTATATTTTTGGTTAGAAATTGCATTACAAGTCTTTTCTTGAATATCATCCAATTCTACATTATAATATGATTCATAATCTTTATATACCAATTTTTCCGGACTCTCCTTTTTCTCCTTTGTTATAATTATGTTTTCTGGAATTTTTTCTTGAAGCAAAATGTCTACTGATTTTATTTCTGCATTTTCTGAAAATCTTTTTTGTAATATATTTTTGTGAAAAAAATTATTTATTGATAATAAAATAAGTGCTTGATGATGTGCCATAAATGTTTTTACAACTGCCCTTTGCTCATTTTTTCTTAATCTACTTTTTGTATAATCTATAGATTCATATAATCCATATTTTCCTCTAATACCTTCTTTTTCTAATTCTTCTAGATTTTTAATAACAGATATAGGATAATTATAAATAGCAAGTACAGTTCCATAGCTTGATACTACTATTTCGTCTCCTAATCCTCTTTTTAGCCCAAGCCATGGTATTCCGAATGCTTTATATTGATAATTAGAATTTAAATCTTTTAAATTAAATGCAGATTCTGAAATTCCCCATGGTATCTTTAACATTTGACTATATTTTATTTGACTCATTACTAAAAATTTGCAAGATTCGTCTAATAAACTGCCTTCATATGATTTCATATTTATATTTGGCATTAAATATTCAAAAGCTGTACCTGACCATGATATTAATCCTTTATATCCATCCATTGCAGTTAATGTTCTATTTAAATTTGCCCAATGTTTTAAAGGAACATCTCTTTTACTTATAGCAATAAAACTTGCTTGTCTTGCTTCTGATGCCAATAAATCATAATAAGAATTAGTTAATTTATTTTCATCTACATTAAAACCTATAGAAAATAATTTTGTATCCGCATCATATAATACTTTAAAATTTGTTTCTGCTATGATTTTATTTATTTTTAAAATATAGTCCAGCATATTATCATACAATCTAAAATGTTCAACCAAAAATTGTTTTACTATATATAAATATCCAATAAAATTTCCACTATCAACCGTAGATACATATTTTGGACTTAATGGTTCCAATGTTTTTATATTATACCAATTATATAAATGCCCATTCCATTTTTCTAAATTTATTGTTGTATCAATCATCTTTTTTAACATATCTATAGCATAATAAATATTTTCAAATCCCATATCATATGCTGATATAACTGATACCATTGCTAGACCTATATTTGTAGAAGATGTATTATTTACTACTTTGTTTTTTCTATTTTCTTGATAATTATCAGGCGGTAAATAATTATTTTCTTTGGTCATATATTCTTTAAAATACTTCCATGTATCTTTTGCAATATTTAAAACATATTCTTGATGTTCTTTATCCAATGTTTTTAATGGATCATATTCTGGTAATTGTTTACTTATTTCGTAAGCAATTAATGGACTAATTGTCCAAAGTATTCCAAAAAAAATACATATTGGACTTGGTTTAAATAAATTAATTATTAATGCTACAATTAGATTTACAAACATATATTTAAAATAAATATCTATATTATTATTTTTTATTGCTTCAGCCTCTTCTGCAGTAGTCCATTCAAGTAAATGTTTTCTGCTTACATATTTTCTGTATAAAGCTTCAATTATAGATTTTGTCTCTATATATGCCTTTGTAGGAAGTAATATAATATTTAATAATATTTTAATTATTGTTCCTTCTACTCCACTTACAGTAGGTGAAAAAGTCTTTTTAAATTTTGGTCCATCTTTTCTAAAAACTATTCTGTTTAGTATATCCAAAATTTCTGAAATATTAATAATACATAATGCTAAAATACTAAAAAAATTTTCTTGTGTAATTAAGCCATAAACCAATATAACTAGTGAAAATAAACTTACAACTGCTCTTCTTAAATTATCAAATATCTTATATTTTGAAAGTTTATTTAATGGATTTTCAATTGTTTTTCCTTTTGAATTTTTTATTCTTTTACATATCCAATTACATATTTGTAAATCTCCTCTTATCCATCTAGCTAGTCTTGTCATAAATGAAATATAATTACTTGGATATCCGTCCATTAGTAATATATCTGTTGCTAAACCACATCTTAAATATGAACCTTCTAGTAAATCATGACTTAATACTGTATTTTCTGGTATTACATTTTGCATTACATCATAAAAAACTTTTAAATCATATATACCTTTTCCTGTAAAAATTCCTTCATCAAAATTATCTTGATAAAAATCAGAATTAGCATTTGTATATAGGTCTGTACCAGCATTTCCAGCAAATATTTTTGTAAAAATTGTTTTATTGCTATCATCCAAATTTATTCCGATTTTTGGCTGAATAATTCCATGGCCTTTAACAACTATTCCATTCTCTATTTCTGGTTTATTTAAGATATGTTCCATTGTACCTATTAATTCAAATGCAGAATTAAATATTAAATTTGTATCTGAATCTAAAGTTATTACATATTTTATTTTTGGCTTTTCTTTCATATTGTTAATTGTATTTGCAACAAAATCCTCTTCGTTATTAGTAAGCATAAAAGAATTAAATTGCATAAGCATTCCTCTTTTTCTTTCCCAGCCTATATATTTCTCTTCCGAATCGCTCCATCTTCTTTTTCTATATAGAAAATTAAAAATTTCTTTTCCATGTTTTTTATTAAAATAATCTGCAACTCTGATTCCTATTTCTATGATATCCTCATCTAAAGTACTTTTTTCTATGTTTGATGGCATGCAGTCACCTAGTAAAGTAAAATATAAATTATCACTTTTATTAGCTAAATAATATACTTCTAATTTTCTAAGCATTTCTATTGTTTTTTCTTTAGAATCTAGTATTGTTGGCACCACAACCATGGTCGCTTGTTCTTTTGAAATTCCATTTTGAAGATCTATTTTCGGTAAAAGTTTCGGTTTAACGCATTTGCTTAATATATATTGGCTAAATTGATTTACGACTTCATATATTGGAATTACTGTAAATATTGCTAAAATATAATTTTTAGTAAAAATTCCTATAAGTATAGAAAGCATTATACTTATAATACTTATAGTTGAAATATATAAATTAGTTTTTTGTTTTGAACTTAAAGTAATCTCTTTAAATTCAAGCTTATTTAATAACTCTTTTCTGCCATTATCAATTAAATAATAACCAATATGGGCTTTTTTTCCTTCTTTATTTCTAGCTAATTCCACTAGCTTTTGCGCAATATATATTTCTGAAATTTTTGTTTTATTAGATAATTCTTTTATTTTCCCCCTATAATATGTTTTTGTCTTATAATCCATTTTTCTATATACATCTGCTGGATCTTCTTTTAAGATTTCCTCTACTCCATTTGTTTTTTCAAAAATTTTTAAAAAATCTATCCTCGAAATATTTTTTAAAGTCGTTATACAATTTCCCATCATAACTTTTTTTATCGCTATATCAAAATGCTCTTTTCTAATTACATCATTTGTTGTTGTTCCCATTTTTAACACAGTGTCATTTAATGCTTCTATATATAAAAAAGTATCTTTATCACTCTTTTTTAATTTATATGACATATATTCAATAAAAGGATATTTAATCTCTCCAAAACCTAATTTTTTATTTTTATAAGATTTTTTAGTAAATATTTGCAAATCTTTTTCTTTGTTATCAATTATTCTTTCTATAATACTTTCAGCTTTATATTTTTGTATTTGACTAGAATAAATTTTTTCACATATTTCTTTAATATTTTCTATAACTACTATTTGAATAAATATACCAATATTCCACATTTCATCCATTGTAAGTGTTTTTTTCTTTTGATATGAAATTAGCATATATTCTATATTTTCTTTATTTATATTATTATCAGTATAATTACACATTTCCTTTGCTAACACATATATTCTTGCATATCCTTTATATCTTCCGTTTGATATTCCAAAAAATTTTTTATATTTATTTAATGTCAATGTTTCTTTAATCTCTTTAAGTTTTTCTTCTACAATATAATAGTTATCCAATAACCATTCACCAGCAGGATGTATATCTATTCCAAGTTTTATATGCTCATTTAATAAGTTATACACCATTGTTATAACTTTAAATGCCTTTTCTAAATTTTCTATAGGATATGTTCTCTCATCTGAATATTCTTGTATTACTTGATCAGAAGCAAGCTTTTCCATATATTTTTCCAGTTGTTTTTTATCTAATAAAACACCAAACATGGTTATCACTCCTAAAATAACTTTAGTTTTATTTTTTCCATGTTTGGTAATTTTATGCGGTGAACTTTAGGGACGGTCCTTAAAGTTCACTTTTTTGTCTATTATTAGATGATTTATATTATTTAGAATTTAATCGCATAACGGTCCAAATTGCAGTCATATAGCTTAAAAGCAGTATTTTTTTATAATTGAACTAATTATTAATTTGCTAGAATATTTAACATAATTGTCCGATTTATGTAGACGATTTGAACTTTAAGGACCGTCCCTAAAGTTCAAAAAACGTCAAAACGGGCACTATTTATATAGTTCCCGCTTTGTTTTTTCTTATATATAATATTTGATTTTTAATATTGTTTAATCTTTTCTCTTTTTCTGCTATTTGGTGTTTGTATATCTTAATTAATTCTTTAATTTGTTTTATATCTAAATCTTGTACTTTAGCTTCTCCTGTTTTTAATTTATTCTTTATATTAATTAGATTTACATCAACATCCACTTTTATTTTCTTTAAAAATTCTATATTACTATTATTCATTTTCATCACCATCTAAACTTGGCGCTTCTTGACCGTTTAATGATTGATAATCTTGTAATAATTCATTTGCTTTATCTAATTTTTCATCTAGTTTTTTATCTTTATCAACTAAATCTGTTAATTCAGATTTAGCATTAATATAATCTATTATTTCATCTAGTTCCTGTTTTAATTCTTTTATCTCGCTTTTGTTAGTAAAATTCCATGCATCTTCCATTTGATCAATAATATCTTCTTCTAGCTCTGGATGTGCTTTAATATATTCAACTGCAGATACATTTTTACCATCAATAGTAAATCTTGAATTATAATAATAAACTTCTTCTTCATTACCATTCTTATAATGATATTCTCTACCATGTTTTATATGCATATTATCTTCTCCAGTAGATATATAAAGTGAATCATAATATCGACCATCACCACTATCTTCAAATATTTTTGCATATATTGTCTCACCGTTTTCATCATATCTTGCTATGGATGATTCATAAGTATATTGATTATTTTGATAAGAAATTTTTTCTTGTAATTTACCATTATATGAATATTTGTCCATTTCATAATCATTTTCAAATTCATACTGGTCTGAAGTTCTTATAATTGACACACTTTCTCCAAATCTAATATATACATTTATGCCTTCTTCTTCATTTGATTGATATAATTTTTCATTTTCGATTATTTTGTTAAGTGCTTCATCACTTTTATCTGGTACCATTTCGTCTGGTAAAGTTCTTAAAAATTTCTTTTTAGTTTCGTCATCTATTTCAACTTCTTCTTCATCTTCTATTTTCCACCTTTTTTCTCGTTGTGTTCTAACAAACTCTTCCCTTACCTCTTTACTGGCACCATATTCTAAAATAAATTCTTCTGGAACAACATAAACTTCATCTATTGCATTTTTTTTCATATCATAAGTTCCTTTAATGCCATTACAACCTGCAAATATTACTTCATCTGAATCAGCCGATTTAAATGCTTCATATCCTTCTTTTGTTACAATTAAAAGATAGCTTCCATCATCCATGAATTCAACTGTTGGAATCATTGGTAACGGACATCCTTCCCAATGGTGTGTTCCTAACATTGAATCATCTCCATCATATATTTTTTCTGCAATGTCATCCCACATTTGATTAGTAGCAACTTTTGCAACTACTACTTTGTTATCTAAAATTCCTAATTTTTCTTCCATTTTTTATTCCTCCTTTTTTACAAAGAAATTTCTAAAATTTTTCCTGAATACTACGGTAATTTACTTATTTTCATATAATTGAAAATTGATTTTGTATGTTATTAGAAATAATTCTCTTTTACGTATACATAATTATTTTACCATAACTTACCGTTATTTGTCAAATTAATATATTTAGCATCATTTATAAGTTAACCTTATATTTCTTAAATTTATAACATTTTTAGGAACCGAGTAGGAACTAAGTGATTATTTCACTTAGTGTCCTCTTTCACCACCATACGTACTATTCAGTATACAGCAGTTCAATAAAATTAATACTTTAACAATATACACTACAAAGACTTAGATATCCTAATCTTCCTACTTCTTTATTATTTAAAGTTTTTACAAAAATTTGACTATTTTATATTCTCCAGTATGCTTTTCATGTATTTGCAAATTGCCTTACTGTATCATTTTCTATTCCTAGTCTCACTAAGTTATCTTGCTTTGTTTTGATTTTCTTCTACTGCTTCTAATAACACCTTCTTCTTATCTATTCATCCGACTTTTATGCTCTCCTTTTCATGTTTACTATTTTGAAATAATTTACCTAACCTCTTATCACTTGTTTCAGTTTTAGAAATCTTATTTCTATACTCATTGCATTACTTCTTAATGTTATTTCTCGTATTTTATCTTTGAATTTTCCTATTGACTTTGTATGTATTCTTATTCCAATTTTTCCTTTGGCTTATTGTATCTCTCTATTTACTACTGTGAGTATTCCTAGTTTTATTTTGCTCCCGTCTTCCTTTGATATTTCTACCAATCTTACTGCTTTGCGATTATATTTCATTAACAGAAATAATAATTTTATTCAATATTAATCATCTAAAGAAGGAGCTTTTGTAGCCTTTTCTGTTAGATTTTCTTTTACTTCTTCCATTATAAATGGATCTTTAACTACATCTCCTAATTCTTTTTCTCTTGAATGTGTAATTGCACATGTATATCCTGTACCTGGTTGATATAAAGATACACTACCATTTGTATGTGCATATGATTCTGCAATTGATGTAGTTAAATAATTTGGTCCTCTTCCTGATATATATACATGTTTTCCTTTTGAAACTTCTGGTACAACTACTTTTGATAGATTACTTTCATCATATACATCACAATCCATAGAATATTCTACTAAAACTGCATTTCCTTTTTCTTTAACCTCAAAACTTACTTCACCTTCTGGATTTCTTTCACCATGTTTTAAACTTCCTACTGGTACATATTTATCTATTTGAGGTACATACACACTAACAGGACTTGGATGTACAGTATGTGTTAGTGCAGATACCATCCATGCTGGTGCAGGTCCTGTAATTTTTACTTCTTCACCTTTTGCAGATAATCCTTTTACTTCTTTTACTGCTTTTTGTAAATTTTCTTTATCCCATACTATTTGTTCTACCACTCTTCCATTTCCTAATGTTCTTTGTATAGGTTCCATTCCTAATTTATTTGCTAATTCTTGAGTATCAATTATATTCACTTTTTTCTCTTCCTTTCTTTCTTCAAATGCACTGTTATCAAGTACTTTCCCTTTTCCATATATAAAATATCCTAATTTACCTGATATAGTGATAGGATTTTCTAATGGTTTAAAATCTAATTTTCCAGTATCTACTGGCTTTCCTTTCACTCCATCAACTTCTCCTATAGAAACTGTTATATGTGGTGGTGCAGAATTTTTATAATATTTTTCTAAATATTCTGGAAGTTTTACTTCAAAACCACTATTTTTTCCATCTGATGCATAACCTATAATTTCTAAAGGTGTTTCTTTTTCCATTAATTGGGTTGTATACTTTTCTGTCTTTCCGAACAAAAAAGTAATATGCATATCTTTTACTACTTCTTCTAATGGCTTCTTTTGTAAATCTATTAACTTTTCTTTTGTAGGCTCATCAAAGAATATCCCTTGATAACCTTTCATTTTTTATTCCTCCTTACATATTTTTACTTAATACATATTCTGTAAATGTATTTAATTTTTCTTTTAAATTGTCTGAATATGATAAAAATTTGTAACTTAATGAATCACATAGATATTGTAAATTTAAATAATTATTCTCTGAATTTATACCTATAATAATTATTTCATCAGTATTATTCGTATATTTTTTATTTATAAGATTTTCGATATTGTAATTTAGAAAATCGTTACCATTTATTTCTTTTTTATAAATATCACTATCTTCTTTTACTAACAAATCTATAAAATTATAATCTTCATCAATAATTTCATAGTGATAATATTTAACACCTAAATCTTTTTCTAAATATTGTATAAGTTTTTCTACAATAAAAGACTTGTCCCAATATAATTTATTTCTTATTTTTTCTAAAGCTTTTTTGTCTTGTTGCAATTTTAATAAAACAACTGATTCCATTTCCAATATCTTTTTATATGTATTCATTATAGTTCACCTCCTTTTGTGTTTACATAAATCATTATAAAGTCTTTGCTATTATTTGTAAAATTAATATATTTTATCTTTGTAATAAGTTTTACTTATAATGAACTTTAGGGACGGACCTAAAAGTTCAAAAGATTTACATAAACTACATCCTTGATATACTAGTTCTTTGCCTTTAATCCATATAAATGTCGCCGTTTTAAGCATTTTCGTTGCATACATAAATTAGTATTTTTCATAGTAAAATATACAAAAAAATGAACTTTAAGGACCGTCCCTAAAGTTCAAAAATCCTCCAAAAGCAACCTACATCTAAAGTCTAGCTTTCATAGAAGTATTCAATTATTCCGTTATATATTCCCCATGCAATTTTGTCTTGATATTCGTTATCTTGTAGTTCTTTTTCTTCTTCTGCATTTGATAAAAAACCACATTCTACTATTGTAAGAGGTATTTCTACATTTTTTACAATATATACATTATCAATTTTCATTGGTACACGGTTATTTTCTTTTTTAGTAGCAGTGCCAATATTATTTTGTATTGCTGTGGCTAATCTTTTACCATCTTCATTGTCTTTTTTATAAAAAGTCTGCCATCCTGAATACTGCTCTTGTGGTATTTTATTTAAATGTATAGAAACAAAAATATCTGCTTGTGATGAATTGCCTATTTTTACTCTATTTTTTATATCTGATATCTTTTTTTCTTTTAAAGTGGTTTTATCTAAATCATATATTCCATTTTCATCAGACCTTGTAAGTATTACTGTTGTTCCGCTTTGCTCTAATAAACTTTGTAATTTTAATGCTATTTTTAAATTTATATTAGCTTCACTTACTCCATCTTTACTTTCTGCTCCTCCATCTGGATTTCCATGTCCTGCATCCACTACTACAACTTTATTACTTACTGGTAGTGCTACTGTTTCTTTTGATTCTGGCTCTATAAAAGGATTTATTAAGCAAATTAGTGTTACTGCTAATAATAGCAAGCTAATTGCTATTATTCTTTTTTTATTAAAAAATATCATAATACACCTCAAAAAATCTCATATAGTTTATTATAACTATATGAGATTTTTTATTTTTTATGAATTTATATTAATATCTATAGTTGTTATATTTGTATTTTATAATATTTTATTTGCTTTTAATTGTCAATTAAATCTATTTACTATAATAGTTTCAGTTTTATATCTCGAAATATTACGAAAACTAAAACAAATCTGAAAGCCTTAATATTTGTACTAACTTTATCCTTTCTCTTTGGATTTCCGTAAATTTGTTCTATGCCAATTTTACGTTAGTAAAATTGTGTACAACTGTTGGAACAAAGCGATTTTTATACAATAGGAAAGTATAACTTTTCTATTGTATGAAAAGGAAAAGGTGACAACTTCAAGCTATCACCTTTTTAAAATTATTTAACTTTCCTTTCATTCCTCTCATTCATGAATCCAATAAAAAATATCACTCCCATAGTACATAATTCTTGATTCTTGAGCATAGTCATGGTATTGGTAAATATTACGAGTCAGTGCATTAATTTCATCACTGAGTCTTTCCTTTACCTCTGGATCATTTAAATACTTCGTGTATATTTCTTCCGAACTCATTCTTCTTCTCTTGCTAACGAGCTCTATTATATGGTCTTCAATATAAAAGAGTTCATCAATTCTTCCCTCTTTTATATATCTTTTTTTAAAGCTTTTTATATAGCGTTCGTAAAGAACACTTTTAACAACAGCTTTACAGGCATTTTCATAAAAATGTCTTACCAGATATTCCATAGAGAAATATACAACATGAATCTTAAAATCATATTGCTTTAAGAATTTTATCAGAGCAGCTCTGAATGGTAGATTTATTATATACCCATCAATTATTATTTGTCCATTTGATGTCTGAACAAATTTTTCCATCATCTGAGTACATTTTCGTTCTGATTGATGTGTAAACGGCCCTGCTATGATTTTATCATACTTTTCCGTCCGTTGCATATCAATCAAATCATATGTTCTGCTATACGAAAAATATTCGAACTGTGGATAGTCTCTTAAAAAGATCTGAGACCAATATGTTTTACCAACATCAATCTCACCTACTGGCATGATAACATCTTTACCGAATAATTTCATGTCTTTTATAAAAGGCTCTCCCTTAACGCGGTAAAACTTATCCGGTTGCTTATTATTGAAAAGTCTCTCTTTTATTAAATTTATTTTTTCAAAATTAAGCAAATCCTGCTCACTTCTTATATTTTTCCGACAGAAATTGTCATACCTCCCATAAATTTCTTCAAAGCTTTCTTTCATTTTATAATCCTCCTTGAATCCTTGAATCATTGAATTATTGAACGTTTCTACAAGTTTCAAACTTCTATAACTATATCACGTTTTGGCGTATATTTCAATATTTTCAAGGATTTTCACTTATATAGCAATTCTATTAAACCTATTTATCTAGATCCAATTTAATATGAACATCTTTTAATTGCTCTTCTGTAACTTTAGATGGTGCTCTCATCAATAAATCTCTTGCCTTTTTATTTTTAGGGAATGCTATTACTTCTCTAATATTTTGTGAATCTGCAATTAACATTACCATTCTATCAATTCCTGGTGCAGCACCTGCATGTGGTGGAGTACCATATTGGAATGCATTATATAAAGCTCCAAATCTGTTTTTTACATCTTCTTCAGTATATCCTGCAATTTCAAAAGCCTTTACCATTATTTCTGGATTATGATTTCTAACTGCACCTGAAGCCATTTCATATCCATTACATACTAAATCATATTGATATGCATATACATCTAATGGATCTTTTGTATTTAATGCTTCTAATCCACCTTGTGGCATAGAAAATGGGTTATGGCTAAAGTCTATCGTTCCTTCATCTGATAATTCATACATTGGGAAATCTACAATAAAGCAGAAACGATATACATCTTTTTCTAATAAATCTAATCTTTTTCCAAGTTCTATTCTAACTAGACCTGCAATTTTTTGTGCTTTTGTAAATTCATCAGCAATAAAGAACATTGCATCTCCGTTTTTTACATTATATTTCTCAAATAATGCATTTTTTATATCTTCTGTTATAAATTTAGCAATTCCACCAGCAACTTCTCCACTCTCTTCTATTTTTGTCCAAGCTAAACCTTTTGCTCCTACATCTGCTGATGTTGCAAATTCTCCCATTTTATCAAAGAACTTTCTACCTTGTTTGCTTCCCTCTGGAACAACAATAACTTTAACAGTTTTTCCTTTGAATGCATTAAAATCTGAATCTTTAAATAATTCTGTAACATCTTGTATTATAAGTGGATTTCTTAAGTCTGGTTTATCTATACCGTATTTTTCCATTGCTTCTTTATATGGAATACGTATAAATGGTCCTTCATCTACTTTCCAAGTTGTAAATTTCTTATATATACTTGGTATTACTTCTTCTATTACATTAAATACATCTTCTTGTGTTGCAAAACTCATTTCAAAATCTAATTGATAGAATTCTCCTGGTGCTCTGTCTGCTCTAGGATCTTCATCTCTAAAACATGGAGCTATTTGATAATATTTATTAAATCCTGATACCATTAATAATTGTTTAAATTGTTGTGGTGCTTGAGGTAACGCATAAAATTCCCCTGGATTTAATCTACTTGGTACTAAGTAGTCTCTTGCACCTTCTGGTGATGAGTTTGCTAAAATTGGTGTTTGGATTTCTGTAAAATCTAATTCATCCATTTTATCTCTTATAGCTTTTAATATTTTAGAACGAAGTAAAATACTATTGTGTAATTTTTCATTCCTTAAATCTAAAAATCTATATTCTAATCTTAAATCTTCTCTTACTTCTTGATCTGTATTTATCTCAAATGGTAATACATTTTTACATTTTCCTAATACTTCTATTTTATTTGCAATTACTTCTATATCACCTGTTGACATATTAGAATTTTTACTTGCTCTTTCCACAACTTTTCCTTCTATATGTATACAACTTTCTGTATTTAATTCTTTTGCTTCTTGTTCTAGTTCTGGATTTTCATTATTTACAATTATTTGAGTAATTCCAAATTCATCTCTTAAGTCTATAAAAACCATTCCTCCTAGGTTTCTAACTTTTTGTACCCAACCTGCAAGTTTAACTTCTTCATTTACATTTTCTATTCTTAATTCTCCACATGTATAATTTCTATATTTATTTACTACTTTCATGTATACCCTCTTTTCTTCTTTTAGTCTTTGTCTATTATACTCTAATTTTGCCCGAATAACAAGGTTTAAAACAGTTTTTGTGTACAGATTAATATTATATGATATAATACTTTAAAATACTAAATATGGAGGTATTAAAATGGTTAATGTAGCTATTGGAATTGTTCAAAAAGAAGATAAAATATTATTAGTTAAACGTGAACGTGGTGACTTTCCCGGACTATGGGCTATACCAGGTGGTAAAGTAGAAGAATGTGAACATATAAATGAAGCTGTTGAACGTGAAATGTTTGAAGAAATTGGAGTTAAAATGAAATTTAAAGAGCTTCTTGGTTTTTCTACAGAAATAATGCATGATAAAGAAAAAACAAGTTTGCTTTATGTATGTCTTTTAGAAATGAATCCAGATGATATAATATCTAATCCAGAATTTGAATATAAATTTTTTACAAAAGAAGAAATCGTAAACTCTAAAGAAATTGTAAAAAGTGATAAATTATTTTTAAAAACATTTTTAATAGATAAATCTACTAATTATCTTCCACTAGATTGCTATAAAAATGATAATGGTGAATATTATTGGGAACAAATCAATTAATTTTACATAATATGATATAATCGTAGCGAAAACATCGTTGTTTTATAATCAGGAGGGAAATCATATGGCAGAAATTTTAAGTGTTAAAGAAGTCTTATCGCGGTATGACAAAAAATTCGGTCTGCAGTTTGTAAGATTTGATAAAAACATCCAATCTTCTGTAGTATGGCATTGTAACTCCATACTTTCAGATGCTCAGGAGAAAGAGTTTATTAGTTTAATTTCTCCATACTTAAATGGCATTGGGATTTATGGACATATTCCTGCTCTCAATGAATTTATATTATACACATCTGGACTAAAAGACGCCTCATAAAAGAGGCGTCTTTTTTTATTTGCTTAGCTAATAATCCACCGAATGTCATTAAGCTGTATGCCAAATCTTTGATTTCGTATCCACAGATATATGTGAAACCAAAGAATTAAATGTGCTAAAGTAAAGAAAAACTTATTATTTTTTACGTATACAACAAAGTTAAATTACCTAGGAAGTGCAATTGCTACACAATATGTATATGTGACAAATTTAATTTCTTATATATTTTCTATATACAATCTTCTCAACTTTTTATAATATTGTTAATTACTAAATAAATAGCTACAATTATTACAACTATTTCTATCATTATTATTATTTTTTGCTTTGTTTTTCTTTTACTCTTTTTGAAAAAAACTGTCAAACCAATTATTAAAGTTAATAAAAGTGCTCCCAATTTTGCAATTTCTGGAATATTTATTTTTTCTTCAACTTTTATGTCTGGTACACCATACATTGCAACTATTTTATCTGAAAATATATTTGAAGAACTTGCAAATATCTTACTTGGTAATGCTAATATTGTACCAAATACTAAAACTATTACTTTTCTTATTTTTGAAATAAATTTTTTCATATATTTCTCCTATATAATAATTTTATTAACTATACAATATATAACTGCAACTATTGCAATTGTTAATATTGTTACTAATACTTTTTTCTTTGTACTATTTTTACTCTTTTTAAAATATACAATTAAGCCTATTAATACAGCTATTGGTATTATTGTAATTCTTGCAATGTTCCAAATTCCTTTTATTAGGAAAAAATCTGGATTACGTACTCCGTATAATGTTTGATATTCATTTATATAATTTTCTGGTGCTATTGTTGCAAATATCTTACTAGGAAGAGCTATTATTACCCTCATTGCCATAACCACTACTTTTTTTATTTTTGAAATAAAATTCCCCATTTTTTCCCCTTTTTATTTAACCTTATAATTTTTTAGTCATATTATAATATATTTGAGTTAATTGCATTTATTATACAATATAATAATACCATAATAATTATAAATCCTATAATTATTAAAACTTTATTCCTTGTACTTACTTTCTTTTTTATCAAATAAACTATTATCCCTATTAATAAAATTATTGGTATGCAAAGAACTTTTCCAATTCCCAATAATAGTTCAGATTTAGATGGCACAGGAGGTCCATATAATATTTCAGTTTGCGTATACATCATCGCATAAATCTTACTTGGCAAAGCTATTATCGTTCCAATTATCAAAATCACTACTTTTTTTATTTTTGAAATAAATTTTTTCACTTGTTTTCCCCTTTTCATTCAACTTTATGATTCTTTAATCATATTATAAGTACATTTATTTTGCACATTTTTTTCAAAATTCCAAGTATGAAAAGCTCCTCCTAAACAGTATTCCCAGTACTCGCATTTTCCACATTCTTCACATTTGGTTCTATTTTCATCTCTAAATTCTTTATATTTATTATCCCAAACAACTTTAAAATTGTCTACTCTAATATTACCTTGAATAAATCTTTTTACTCTAGGTACATTTGGACAAACAAATAAATCACCATTATATAAGATGCTAGCAATATTTATTCCTGTTCTGCAATAAAAATATCCACCTCTAACATCTTTTTCATAATCCAATCCTAAAAATCCTGGGCAACCATATTCAAGCATTAATCTTTTATCCTTTTTCTTTGATTTTATAAAATCTAAAATCTGTTTTATTTCTTTACCATCAAGTAATAACTCATCATTTTCATTTGCTCTTCCTATTGGATCCATAGAAACTAGTCTCCATGAATCTAATCCTAATCCTAACATTACATCATATAATTCGTTAATCTGTTTTATATTTTCTTTATTAAAAACAGTAGTAACTTGAAGATGTTTTACATATCCAGCTTCTTTTAATTTTTTTATATTATTAATAATAATATCATATGAACCTGGTACTCCTCTAAAATCATCATGTGTTTCTCTTAAACCATCAATACTTATAGAGATTGTCTCCATATTGGCCTTTTTAAGTTTTTCTATATTTTCTTCATTTAATAAAATTCCATTTGTAGTCATTCCCCAACGAAATCCAAGTTCATTTGTTGCATATTCCATTACTTCGCATAAATCTTTTCTAACTAATGGCTCTCCACCTGTTACATTTATTAATATTTTTGATGCGTCCATATCATTTGCTATTTGTTTAAACGCTGTCTTAATTTCATCTGTTGTTAATTCTCCTTCATATTTTCTTTTTTCTGCACTACTTCCACAGTGTTTACAATGTGCATTGCAAGTTAATGTACACTCCCAAAATAAGTCAACCAAAGTATGTTTAATTCTTTCTTGCTCTTTATATTTCTTCATTAAAGTTAATTCACCTAATTTTAAAACTTTTTTTAACATAGCATCCCTCTTTAATAATTTTTTTCATTATATCATTTTTTCTATTATGTATATAGTTTTTATTTAAAATATCTTTGAAATAATATATAATATCTAAAATGGAGGTATTATGGGAAAAAAAGAGGAATTAGATAATCTATTTAAACAAATGTCTTGATGTACTAAATTTAAAAATTTAAAATCTAAAAAAATTAAGTGGTCTTTAATTAAGATATTTATATAAATATATCCTCTTCTATATGTACAAATTTGTTTTAAAAAACAGGAAGTGATTTTATGGTATTAATAAGATTTACAGTAATATTAGCTATTATAGGTCTAATGCTACTTTTACTTGGGAAAAAATATAATAAAAAAATTACAAAGAATATTGGTATTGGAATTTTAACTGTAATAATAATTTTTTGGATTGGATTTTTTGCATGGGCATTAGCAGAAACAAGTGAAGAATATAAAAGGCAATTTCCAGATGATAATACAAACGTAGAATCAATTGAAACAAATGATATATCAAATACTACAATTCAATATGCAAAAGCTTCATCATTTTTTGAAGGTAGAATTTCATCAATAAAAAATAATACTATTTATATTTACGATAATGACAATCAAAATTATTATATAAATAATGATGATGACACTAAATATATTGATGGAAGAACTGGAGAAAGCTATTCATTTACTGATATTAAAGAAGGTTATTATATTTCTGATTATCTTGGTGATAATTCAGAAGATACTTATCTTATTTTTAAAGATATTACTGGTGAAGAATTAAAAAATGAGCTTTTAGTTAGTTTATCATTACCTGATGGTGTAAATATTGGAAGAACTAGTGTACTCGAAATAAAAGATATTGAGCAATTGGGTAATAATGAAGCAATTGTTATTTTTGAAATCTCTGATATTGTTCGTTCAGAAGATTTTCCAGATGTTAATGATAGTGAGCACACATTTGATGTTAAATTAAAAGTAACAAACAATACAAAATATAATACTAATTTTCATGGTATAAATGCTTATAATGCAGAAACTATAGAAAATGCTAAACAAGATGCAATGCTTTATTTAAGATTAAATCCAGATACTTTGAATGATGAATATCCTGAAATTTCTGAATTTGATTCTTATAGCAATTAATTATAAAAAGAAGGTGATTAGATGCTATATGTTGGTGGTGGATGTGTTTAAGTAAAAGGCTTAGAGAAAATCTAAGCCTTTTAAATTCATTATTTAATTCCTATTCTCATTCTATATGTATAAATAGCTTTTAAACTTTCCCCTTTGAATATTTTTTCTAATCTTTCATCTAAATTCTCTAAATTATCTTTTATGCTATCATAATTATTTTTTATAGTTTCTTGTATACTACTTTGACTTAATATAAATTTTTTAAATCTTTCTTTATCATATTCTTCTGCATTATCAAAACATATTTCTTTTGAATATAAAAATAATTTGCTATTTTTTATATTAGCCAAATGTTCAGACTTTTGTGTTATCCACTTTGATTTAGTATTATCTATTTCATTAGCTTTTTTGTGTAAATCCATATATATTTTTTCTAAATCTACATTGATAGCTGGTGGATAATCTGCATCAATTACTGCAAATATTCCACCTTTTTTTAATATTCTGTATATTTCTCTTATAGTTGTTTTTGGTTCCATCCAATGAAATGCTTGTGAACAAATAACAATATCTGCAAAATTATCTTTTAAGCCTGTATTATTTCCTAATCCTTTTATAAATTTTAATTTATTATCTTCTCTTAATTTAGCTTGATTTAACATATCCTCAGAAGGCTCTATTCCTATTGTATTATTAGCATATTTACAGCAAACTTCTGTTGATAATCCTGTACCACAACCAATATCAACTATTACATCTATATCTCTATTTAAATATATTTTTAAGATTTCTAATGCTTTATTAGGTAATTGTGGTCTTCCCTCATCATAAGTTTTAGCATATCCTAAAAATCTTTCATAAGTCGTTCCCATTATCTCCCCTCCACTATATATTTTTTATTATGCAAATTATATCATAAATATGTATTATAAAATTGACATTAAAATTATATTTTGATAGCATTAATTTTAATTAAGTGAAAAAGAGCTTTCGATTGCACTAAAAAACAGCAATCCTTTATGAATTGCTGTTTTTCTGGAGGCGACAGTCGATTTAAATAATAATTACCATATGAGATAGTGTTTTAATGTGATTCTAATGTAATTACAAAAATAAATGTAGAAGCAAAGTCATATTAGAAAAACGATTAAAAAAGTGTTCTAGGATGTTAGAACACTTGAAAATCTATTACTATTTTTTTATTATTCATCTTTTAAATATTTTTCCCAATCCATAAAAGCATGACCTATTCTTAATACTGATGCTTTAGTATTTTCTTCATTAACTATATAAAATATTATATAATTTCTTACATTCACTTTTCTAATGTTATTAAAACCTGTCAACTCTTCACTTATAATTGGCATACTTTCAGCTACATTTTCTAGATCTTTCAATTTTTGTTTAAATAAAATCTTGTACTTATCTGCTATAATATCTCCTGATAATTCGTTTCTAAGATACAAAATAATATTTTCTAAATCTTGTTCAGCTGTTTCTGAAATTTCCACTATATATTTTTTCATATCATTGCTCCTAGTTATTATATATTATCAATTTTAGAGAAAGTTTCATCCAAAGAATACACTTTATTCTCTTTTATGTCATTTAAGCCTTTCTGTAATTTCTCTTTTAAATCTTTTTTACTTTTTATTGTTACACTGTCTGGAGCTTCATTATCTATATATGAAAATTTTAAATATTCAATATAATTAAGAACTTGGTTTGTAAGTTCTTCGGGTAATGTCTCAATTTCATTATATAATTTTTGCTTTTCTATAGACATATTGATTACCTCCATAATAAATTTATATTATTATATCATTTTTCTCCTTAAAAATCTATGAATGAAAAAATATATTCTGAAATATAATTGGAATTTTATTTTAATGTAATTTTAATGTAATTACAAAAATAAAATTAAATATTCAGAAATAAAGAAAAATTAAAAGGTTGATTTCAAGCTACTTTCAGATAATGTAAGATATAAAAAACAGGAAAAATAAATTTTTCCTTTAAGAGTTGCTAACGCAACTCTTTTTCTGTTACAATAAGTTTAGA
>CALYAJ010000029.1 GCA_944393485.1 uncultured Clostridia bacterium | reverse complement strand
TGTACACACACACACACACACACAAGTACGTTTAGAGAAATAAAAAGGGTAGCAAATGAGGCTACTCTATATTGCGTGGAGAACAGGATGACTGTAGCACTATACGTAAAAAGATAGTGCAAACGGGACATCATGTTTTTTGCGTGCAAAAATTTTAAAAAAAACGAAAGAGAGTTGAAGAAAAATGCAAAAGAAAAGAAGTATAAAAATAATAGCAGTAGTGATGATATTGGTGTTAATATGTGTATCAATTACATATGTAAAAACTGGAAATAAAGAAGTACTAGCAACGACACAAGAATTTAATACAGAAAACTTACAAGATAATGAACATATGCATGTTGAGGTTGATAGTGATGGAGATAAAGTACCAGTACCAAACGGATATGTGGGAAGCAAAGCAACAGGAGAAAATGAGATAGATACAGGATATGTAATATATGAAGGAACAGAAGAAGTAAATGATAGCAATGTAGAAGAGGCGCAAAAAACAAGAAATCAATATGTATGGATACCAGTACCAGATGCAAGCACAATGTATGGAATAGATGAGAATGGAAAAAAGTGGGGAAAGTTATATACTTTTACAACAGAAACAGGAGTGGGTATTGATCCAGTAACAGGAACTAAGCCACTTAATTGGAGTGAAAGTGATGGAATAATGAAAATATTAAATAAAAATGACTGGAGAGAGCCTGATATTGTGATAGAACAAGAGAACTCAGAAAATGATTCTTATGATATGGATTCTATACTAAAAAAAGAAAATATTTTTAATGGTACAACTCATGAATTATTTAATAAATTAGAACAAGAATTTAACAATATGTTAGAAAGTATAGAAGAATATGGAGGTTTTTATATAGGAAGATATGAAACAGGAGATTTAAATAAGGATAAATCAGTAGTGCAAAAATTGAATAATAATATATATGGTACCACATGGTATACAATGTATAAAAAATGCAAAGAATTGAAAAATACAAACAAAAATATAGAAACAGGAATGATATGGGGAAGTCAATTTGATAGAACATTAATGTGGTTAATAGAAAGTGAAAATAAAACGAGAGAAGAAATATGTAAGGATTCAACAAATTGGGGAAATTATAAAAATGCTACATTTGAATTTATAAACAATAAAGGAAATATTGAAACAAAACAGAAAGGAAGTGTAAGACAAATTCCAACAGGAAGTGCTGAATACACAAAAACAAATAATATATATGATTTAGCTGGAAATGCATGGGATTGGACAATGGAAGCTTATCGCCATAGCTTTAGGGAATTAAAAGGTGGACACTGCTATGTTGATGGGAGTGACAGTTATTCTAGTAAATATCTTAACTATTTACCTATCAATGGAGGAGTCGGTTGCCGTGCAATGCTATATATAAAATAAAATCTATCTTACAAGCTACATTATAAAAAATGTCAGCCATGCAAATAATAGCTCAATATTTCTATGCCAAAAACACTTGCAAAATAAAAAAAACATGGTATAATTGTTACATCATGAAAAGACAAAATAAGGACAACACAGTTATAAACTAGTCTTAAAGAGAGCTAGATGTATGCTGAAATTCTAGTAAGATAAAATATAATTGTTATCACCTTATATGTTGCTTAGCCGAACAAATTTAAAGAAAAATAGTCAAAAAATAAAAGTAAGCTTTGCCGTAATTCTGCGTTAAAGAAATTAGAGAGAATAACAAAAGTTATTAAATTAGGTGGTACCGCGGAAACAATGCCCTTTTCGTCCTAAACAGGATGAAAAGGGCTTTTTTGAATATTGTTGCAAACAAATAGAAACAAAGCAATTTTATTGTCTTTGCTAAATTATAATTGTGGACACGAAAGCGAAGCTTTCTACTGCAATTAAATTAAAGCAAAATCCCTAACAATTAATTGTGAGCAAAAGATAATTTTAATCACAGTTTAATATAAAAAAATAAAAGAAGGAGGAATTACAGTGTACAAAAAAGTAGAACTTAAAGACGGTTTTGTAGGCATGGAAAATGATGTAGCAAAACTATGGAAAGAAAAAGATATCATCAAGAAAAATTTTGCAATGAACGAAGGAAAAAGATACTTCACATTTTATGATGGACCTCCAACAGCAAATGGAAGACCACATGTTGGACATATCGAAACAAGAGTAATGAAAGATATTATACCAAGATATAAAGTAATGAAAGGTTACAAAGTATTAAGAAAAGCTGGTTGGGATACACATGGACTTCCAGTTGAACTAGAAATAGAAAAAGAATTAGGAATTTCAGGAAAACAACAAATAGAAGAATATGGTGTAGAGAAATTCGTAAAAAAATGTAAAGAAAGTGTATTCTCATATGTTCACCTATGGGAAGAAATGACAAATAAAGTAGGATTTTGGGTAGATATGGAAAAACCATATGTAACATATCATAACGAATATATAGAATCTGTATGGTGGGCACTTAAAGAAATGTGGAAAAAAGGCTTATTATATGAAGGCCATAAAGTAATGCCATATTGCCCTAGATGTGGAACAGCACTTTCATCACACGAAGTTGCACAAGGATATAAAGATGTAAAAGATTTAACATGTATAGCTAAATTTAAAGTAAAAGGCGAAGATAATAAATATATTTTAGCTTGGACAACAACACCTTGGACTTTACCATCAAACTTAGCGTTATGTGTTAATAAAGCATACACATATGCAGATGTAAAAGTAAATGTAAATGTTGGAACTGAAGAAGAACCAAAATACGAAGTATATGTTCTTGCTAAAGATTTGGTAGAAACAGTATTAAAAGACAAAGAATATGAAGTTTTAAAAGAATATAAAGGAACAGAATTATTAGGAACAAAATATGAACAATTAATGCCATTTGCAAAAGTAGATGGAAAAGCATTCGAAGTAATCCATGGTGACTATGTAACATTAACAGATGGTACAGGAATTGTACACATTGCACCAGCATATGGTGAAGATGATAGTTTAGTTGCAAAACAAAATGGAATAACTTTTGTAAATTTAGTAGACAAAGAAGGAAAATTCGTTCCAGAAGTTGAACCTTGGGCAGGTAAATTCGTAAGAGATTGTAACGAAGGTATATGTAAATGGTTAGAAGAAGAAAATAAATTGTTCAGCAAAGAAAAACATTTACACTCTTATCCACATTGTTGGAGATGTGACACACCACTTTTATATTATCCAAAAGAAAGTTGGTTTGTTGCAATGAGCAAACTAAGAGATAATTTATTAAAAAATAATGACACAATAAATTGGATGCCAGAAACAATTAAAACAGGAAGATTTGGAAAATTCCTAGAGAATGTTATAGATTGGGGAATTTCAAGAGATAGATATTGGGGAACTCCACTTCCAATTTGGACTTGTGAATGTGGTCATCAAGAATGTATTGGAAGTATAGCAGAATTAAAAGAAAAAGGAATAAATGTTCCAGATGATATAGAACTTCATAAACCATATATTGATGATGTACATCTAAAATGTCCACATTGTGGAAAAGAAATGACAAGAGCAAAAGAAGTTATAGATTGTTGGTTTGATTCTGGTTCAATGCCTTTCGCACAATGGCATTATCCATTTGAAAACAAAGAAATATTTGAAGCAAATTTCCCAGCTCAATTTATTTCAGAAGCAATAGACCAAACAAGAGGATGGTTCTATACACTGCTTGCAGTTTCTACATGTTTATTTGATAAATCTTCATATGAAAACTGTATAGTATTAGGACATGTTCTAGACGATAAAGGACAAAAAATGTCTAAATCTAAAAAGAATGGTGTAGATCCATTTGAATTATTAGATACAGTTGGAGCAGATGCTACAAGATGGCATTTCTATACATGTAGCGCACCATGGATTCCAACCAGATTATCTGTAAAAAGTGTACAAGAAACACAAAGAAAATTCTTAAGTACATTATGGAATGTATATTCATTCTATGTACTATATGCAGAAATAGATGGGTTTAATCCATTAAAATACAAAGACTTTAAAGTAACAAATGTAATGGATAAATGGATACTTTCAAAAATGTATACATTAATAAAAGAAGTAGATGCAAAATTAGATAAATATGACATAACAGGAGCAGCATTATTAATAGAAGACTTCACAGATGAATTATCTAATTGGTATGTACGTAGAAACAGAGAAAGATTCTGGGCAAGTGGAATGGAAGATGACAAAATAGGAGCATATGTAACTTTATATACAGTATTAGTTAACTTAGTAAAAGTTGCAGCACCATTTGTTCCGTTTATAACAGATGAAATTTATCAAAACTTAGTTGTTAATTTAGACAAAGAAGCACCAGAAAGTGTACATCTATGCTTATGGCCAGAAGTTGATGAATCTCAAATAGATAAAGATTTAGAAAAAGAAATGGACTTAGCATATAAGATCGTTAAATTAGGTAGAAGTGCAAGAAATGCAGCTAATATCAAAAATAGACAACCACTTTCAGAAATGCTAATTTCTGTTGGAACACTTCCAGAATATTATGGAGACATCGTAAAAGATGAATTAAATGTAAAAGAAGTTGTTCTAGGAGCAGATATGTCTAAATATGTTGACTTCGAAATAAAACCAAATCTACCAGTTTTAGGAAAAGAATATGGAAAACTAATACCAAAAATCAGAGAAGCAATCTCTAAACTAAATCAAATGGATTTAGCAAACAAAGTAAAAAACGGTGGAGTAGAATATATCGAAGTAGAAGATGAACAAATACCATTAGACGAATCTAATCTGTTAGTAACAATGCAAGGTAAAGAAGGATATGCCTTCGCAGGTGAAGGTGAACTTGGAGTTGTATTAGAAACAACAATAACACCAGAACTAAAAGAAGAAGGATATTTAAGAGAAATTTTATCTAAAGTACAAAACATGAGAAAAGATAGAGACTTTGAAGTATTAGATAGAATAAACTTGTACTTTGCAAATTGTGATACATTAAAAGATGTTATAGAAAAATATAAAGAACAAATAATGAAAGATACTTTAGCAGATAATATTTTCTTTGATGAAAAGAGAGAAAACTATGTAGAAACAAAAATAAACGACGAAAAAATCGATATAGACGTTGAGGTTGTAAGATAATATTTAAAAATGAACTTTAGGGACGGTCCTTAAAGTTCATTTTTTACGTAAACCAGCCACTATCTGTCAGCAATATGGTAAGTGACAAAATATATTGACAAATTAAGCTTTTGTGGTAAAATCATTATATGATGCAAATAGTCGGAGTATATTATAATGTCTGTATTTTACATAATTTTTATATAATTATTGTAAATATCGCATATAATATAATAGGAGATGATGTGAATATGGCAACAAAAAGCTTTTTAAAAGATATAGTCATAAAAAATCGTGAATCAGCTAATAGATTTATCAATGCTTTAGAAAAAGCTGAAAATAAAAAATCTAAAGATGTAAGAATTGATAAAAAAGTTGAAAATATTACAGATGAAGAAAGAATAAGGAAAATATTTAGCGAATAAGAGTGAGTTACAAAATAGTAAACTTAAAAGATATTTACAATACTTTTGGAGAAGATAAGACTAAAGAAATATTGAAAGATTACAAATGTAAATTAAATCTTGATGTTGAATATTTTTTAAAAGAAAAAGCAATAGAATTTTCAAAACAAGATATATCACGAACATTTTTAGTATTGAGTGAATATAAAGGACGTAATGTTATTGTTGGATATTTTGCTATTACTAATAAAGCGACAACAATAAAAAAATTTGTTATAAGTAAAACAAAGAGAAAAAAGATTTTGAGATATGCAGAATATAATAACGAATCTAAAGGATATAATATAGCATTACCACTTATTGGACAATTAGGTAAAAACTATAATAATGGATATAACAAATTAATATCTGGAGATAATTTATTAAAATTTGCTTGTGATAAAATAAAACAAACTCAAAATATAATAGGTGGTAGATATGTATTCTTAGAATGTGAAGATATAGATAAGCTTAAAAATTTTTATGAAGATAATGGTTTTGAATGTTTTGGAAAAAGAAATTTAGAAAAAGATGAAAGAGATAAAAATAAAGGAGAATATTTACTTCAAATGTTAAGAGATTTAAGTAAATATAATATTTAATAAAAAGGTAATTAGAAATTAGTCTAATTACCTTTTTAAATCTAAAAAATTATCTATTAAGTAAATAAACACCAAAATTCAAATATGTTGCAAACAATATCCATAGAAGATATGGAACTTGTAACCATGCTGAAGTTTTATTCTTTTTATAAAACCTAGCAATCATAACAATAATTAAAAATGCAAGAATTATTATCCATATAAAAGCAAATAATCTCCATTTTAACAAAAAGAAAGCAATAGGCCAAAGAGCATTAAAGAATAATTGTGAGTAATAGATAGAAGATATTCCAGAATCTACTAATGAATTATTTTTTAATATTCCGTAGGAAATTCCCATTAAGATATACAAAATAGTCCATACTATAGGGAAAGTTAAGCTAGGTGGTGATAGAGGTGGCTTTTCCAAAGAATTATAATCAATGCTTCCAGAAATAATAAATCCAACTATACCACCAATAAGAACAGGAACTAATATTGATTTTAAATAAGTTTTAAATTTATTTGACATTTCGAACCTCCATATTACTATTTTATTAAAATAAATAGAAATTATACATTATAAAAAAACTAATTTGCGAGCTGAAAGCTAGTAATATAAATAGATACAAAGGAAAATGAACTTTAAGGACCGTCCCTAAAGTTCAAAATCTTTTGTAATCCAGACAGCTCATAAAGTTCAGTTAAAGTTTATAAAAAATATTGTAAAAAAAATAACGTTTTTATATAATAAACAAAGATAAATAAGGAGGAATAAAAAATGGCAAATTCAAAATTAATAGTAGTAGAAGGAGCACAAGGCGCAGGTAAAACAACAATTACAGATTATTTAAGATATTCAATTCCATATACAAATTTGTATAGATTGTGTGGAACTGCTGATAGTTCACCAGAAGGAAAGAAAAAAGCAGAAACTATGTATAAAGATTTAATAGAATATTTAAAAAAGATGGGAAATCAAAGTATTAATTTAGTATTTGATAGAACATTTTTTACAGAAGAAAATTATTGTAGATTAAAATATAAAGAGTATTCATTTACAGATGTTTATGAAAAATTATTAGCTGATTTTGCTAAATTAGATTTTGAAATTTATTATATTACATTATATTTAGATGATGAAAGTTTATATACTCAAAGATTAAAAAGGGAGAATAAAGCTGTACCAAAATATGCTAAATTCGAAGCAGAGAAAAGTATAAATCAACAAAAAGTATATTTGGAGATGTCTGATGAGATAGAAAAGAAATATCCAAACATACATTGTTTAAAAATAGAAAATAGTAAAGATTTAGAATTAACAAAACAGGAATTAAAAGAGAAAATAGGTTTTTAAACTTGAGTAAACATAAAAAATATAGTATAATAGGCTTGGAATTTTATTGATTTTTAGATAGCAGAGGGAAATCTTATTAAAGAAGTAATACCAAAGTACATAAAAATCAAATTACAATATATTCAAACAGATAGGAGATTTTAAAGTGAACGTTTCAGATTTTTATTATGATTTACCAGAAGAATTAATAGCTCAAACACCAATAGAAAAAAGAGATGAATCAAGACTAATGGTTTTAAATAGAGCTAAACAAACTATAGAACATAAAACATTTAAAGATATAATAGATTATTTAGAACCAGGAGATTGTCTAGTAAGAAATAATACTAAAGTAATTCCGGCAAGATTATATGGTAAAAAATCAACAGGAGCAAAAATAGAATTTCTATTATTAAATAGAATAGAAGGAGATATTTGGGAATGTATAGTAAGACCAGGACATAAGTTAAAACCAGGAACTGAAGTGGAATTTGGAGATGGAATATTAAAAGCAAAAGTATTAGATGTAATGGATGGTGGAACAAGAAAAGTAGAATTTAAATATGAAGGAATTTTTAACGAAATTTTAGATAAAATTGGTTTAATGCCACTTCCACCATATATTCATGAATCTTTAAAAGATAATGATAGATATCAAACAGTTTATGCAAAATATGAAGGCTCAGCAGCAGCTCCTACAGCAGGATTACATTTTACTCCAGAGCTTTTTGAAAAAATAAGAGAAAAAGGAGTAGAAGTTGCAAATGTAACATTACATGTAGGTATTGGAACATTTAGACCTGTAAAAGTAGAAAATGTAGAAGATCACCATATGCATTCAGAACATTTTTATATAAAACAAGAAGATGTAGATAAAATTAATAATGCTAAGAAAAATGGCAAAAGAGTTATAGCTATAGGAACTACATCTTGTAGAGTATTAGAAACAATAGCAGATGAAAATGGAATGGTAAAACCTACAGAAGGCGATACACAAATATTTATTTATCCAGGTTATAAATATAAATGTCTAGATGGATTAGTAACAAATTTTCATTTACCAGAATCAACATTAATAATGCTTGTATCTGCATTAGCAGGAAGAGATTATATTATGAAAGCATATAATGAAGCAGTAAAAGAAAGATATAGATTCTTTAGTTTTGGAGATGCAATGCTTATTTTGTAAGCACAACAAATTATTAAGCATATGTTTACAACCACAAAAATTACATAGCTAATTATGGGGAGAAAAATTATGGTTATACATACAAAAAAGCAAGTTATAACAAAAACTATTCATAAAAAAATGGATTTGCCACAAAGTCTGCGAAAAGAAATTGATGAATTTTGGAATGAGCAAGTAGCGAAAAATCCAAATTTGTTTAATGGTGAAGTTTGGAATGTAACTAATATGGAAGAAACAGATGATAATATAATACTTACTATAGAACAAACAGATTATGCACATTATTTATATGATGAAAGACACGGAATAGATGAAAAATATGCATGCCATAATATAGCAGCAGGAACTTATATTGTAACAAAAGATGGATATGGAGTTGTAGGAGAATTGGATGATACAACATCATATCCCAAAGTTTTGCAAGTTTCTGGCGGTGGAATAGATGAAAAAGAAGATTTAGTAAATGGAGAATTTGATTTAATAAAGACAGCAAAAAGAGAGTTAAAAGAAGAATTAAATTTGGAACTTGATAACAAAGAACAAATAGAAAAATATAATTTTGAATATATAGAAGTTCCAGAAGGCAAAAGACATTCATATTGTGTAATACTAAAGGCCTATTCATCATTTACAAAAGATCAATTAGAAGAACATTTTAATAAATATTATAAATATTTAGAAGAAACGACTGGAGAGAAAGAATTTAAAAAATTATATTTCTTAAAACTAGGAAAAGCAGTAGAAGAACTTGATAAGCTAGACAATCCCAAAAGATTATATGTAAGACAACTCCTAGAAATAGAAGATAAAGGGGAGATATTATATGAATAAAAAAGAATTTGAAAATTATTTGGACGACTTAGGGCTTAACAAAAATGAATACTGTATAATAAGTGGTGGAAGTTTATTAATGCATAATCTAAAAGAGGAAACTGATGATGTGGATTTATATGTAACACAAAATGCATTTAATAAATTAAGTAAAAGATTTAATGTACATATAAGTGGAAAGCCATTTCCAAACCATTATACTGTAAACGAAAAAACTGAGGCTGTTCTAGTTAAAGATTTACAAAACGAAAAAATATATAATATCGATGGATATCCTTGTCGTTCTATAATAGATGATTATAATTGGTATAGGCAAAATGGTAGACCAAAAGATTTAGCAAGTGCAGATAAAATAGATAATATGTTTGAAAAAATAGCGAAAGAATATAATTGTCAAAAAGAAGATATTACAGAAAAAGAAATTTGCCAATATATTAATAAATAGGTGATAATATGGAAATTAGAAAGGCTAAAAAAGCTAAGTTATATCAAAAAAATAATTAAAGGAGGAATTATGAAACCAGCAGTAACATATGAGTTAATACATAAATGTAAACAAACTGGAGCAAGAAGAGGTGTAATACACACTCCACATGGTGATATACAAACACCAGTATTTATGCCGGTAGGAACACAAGCTACAGTAAAAAGTATGACACCAGACGAATTAAAAAATGAAATAGATGCAAAAATAATATTATCAAATACATATCATTTATATTTAAGACCAGGAGAAGAGGTAATTCAAGAAGCTGGAGGACTACACAAGTTTATGAATTGGGATAGAGCAATTTTAACAGATTGTGGTGGATTCCAAGTATTTAGTCTAAGTGCTTTAAGAAAAATAACAGAAGAAGGAGTAGAATTTAGATCTCATCTAGATGGAAGAAAAATAATGTTTACACCAGAAAGTGTTATGCATACAGAAAATATATTAGGTGCAGATATTATGATGGCATTTGATGAATGTTGTCCATATCCATCAACATATGACTACACAAAAAAATCTATGGAAAGAACCACAAGATGGGCAAAAAGATCTAAAGAAGCACATGCAAGACCAGAAGATCAAGCTTTATTTGGAATTATACAAGGTGGATTTTATAAAGATTTAAGAGAAAAATCTGCAAGAGAATTAATAAAACTAGATTTACCAGGATATGCAATAGGTGGAATTAGTGTTGGAGAACCTAAAGAAGAATTCTTAGATATTTTAAGATTTACAGCACCATTAATGCCAGAAGATAAACCAAGGTATTTAATGGGAGTAGGAAGTCCAGATTATTTAATAGAAGCAGCAATGGCAGGAATTGATATGTGTGATTGTGTATTACCTACAAGAATTGCAAGAAATGGAACTGCAATGACATGGAATGGAAAAGTTGTAATAAGAAATGCAACATATGAAAAAGATTGGGGACCAATAGATAGTGAATGTGACTGTTATGCATGTAAAAACTATACAAGAGCATACATTCGTCATTTAATAAAAGCAAAAGAAATTTTAGGTGTTAGGTTGTTATCGATACATAATTTATATTTCTTGACTAAACTTATGGAAAGAGTTAGAATGGAAATAGAGAATGACAATTTAGGAAACTTTAGAAAAGAGTTTTTTAAAAAGTACGGATATGATACAAAAGAGTAGTTAGATAGGGGGAAGAATATGGATCTATTTGATAATGAAGAATTATTCAAACAAGAAAAAAAGAAAGTTAAGCGAAACAGCATAATTATTTTTTCATGTATTGCTATTGCTATTATATTAATAATTGTTATAGTTGTTGCAATGTCATATATTCAAAGTATTCAAATTGGAATTTCTGTAGATGGAGTTGGAGTTCCAATAGTAGAAGGACAAACTGTAATATATGATGAATCTAATAATATGTTTGTAAACATTAAAGAAGTTGCAGCCAAAGTACCTCAATATAGTTACATAAATGGAAAATATGGTGAAAATTCAGAAAATACAGAAGAAGGAGTTGTACAATGTCAAAGTGAAGCAGTTCAATTTAGTATGAATTCAAATAAGATTGAAAAGATATTGTTTAGTGAGGATACAGAAGATACAGAGTATGGTTATATGTATTTAACATATCCAGTTAAATATCAAAATGGAATATTATATGCATATGTTGAAGATTTAAAAACACTATTTAATGCAAAAGTTAATTATAATCAAAAAACTAATAAAGTTACTTTAACAAGTACAGAAACATTATATACTACATATCAAAATTCAATTCAAAATTTAGGATATACTTCTGTAGATTCATCATATGTAAATAAAAAAGCATTAGCTTCAGATATGATTGTGGCTAAAAAAGACTCTGGTTATGGAATAATAAGACCTGACGGAACAGAAATAGCAAGTCCAAGATATTCAAGTATTAAATATCTAGAAACAACAGAAGAATTTTTAGTAGAAAATAATGGTGAATATGGAATAATTAGTAATTTGGGACAAAGTAAAATACCAATGAGTTACGAAGAAATAAAACTACTTGATACAAATTCCGGATTATATATAGTAAAAAACGATGATAAATTCGGTGTTATTGACAAAACAGGAAATCAAATATTATTTATGGAATTTGACCAAATTGGTGTAGATAAAACGCAATTTCCTAGTCTAGAAAATGGAAATCAATATTTATTCTATGATATAATAATACCTGTATCTAGAGATGAAAAATGGGGATTATATAATATAAGAGGTGAAGAAATATTACCAGTAGAATATGATAGTATTGGATGTATTGTTTCTTCAAGACAAAGTGCATCTGTACAAAATGCAATATTATTAGATGACTATGAAGGTATAATAGTTGGAAAAGAAATTTCAGAAACTAATAGGAATAAAAAATACGCTGTTTATAATCCACAAGGAGATCAATTAGTTGATTTCCAATTAGACAATATTTATTACCGTACAGAAAATGGTAGAGATGTGTACTACTTAGAAAAAGATGGTCAAAATGGTTTACTTGACGAAGTATTTGCTCAAAATGGTATTAACAAAGTAGTAAAAGATATAAATTCTAATTTGGATAGCAATATAAATATAAATAATTCAACAGGTGAAACTGCACCAATAGTTACAAATTAGTTATAAAAGAAATCCTCCTTTAATATAATATATTAGGAGGATTTTTTATGGAAGGAAGTATATTAAAAAGAACAGGATTGGCTGTTATAAAAGGTGAATTATTTTCTATTTTGATAAATACAATTGGTCTTATTTTATTAGCAATACTTATGACATATTCAACAATTGCCGAAACAGCAATACCAATATTAGTAATTGCAATAAATACAATATCAATTTTTATAGGAACATCTATTGCAACAATAAATTTACAAAAGAATGGAATTTTAAATGGAGTTTTAATTGGGATTATATATATAGTTATATATTTTATTATTTCCTTAGTTACAGGGAATATAAATACTTTAAATCCAAAATTAATATTATTAGTTACATTAGGAATAATTGCAGGAGCAATAGGGGGAATAATAGGAATAAATTTACACAAAAAATAATTCATAATTTTTATTTTTCGTAGAATGTTAAAATCCATAATTTTGTTCAATAAAATTCAACTATTTTTTAAATAAATAGTTGAATTTTTTTATGTTTTAATATAGAATTTAACAAGATATTTATTGCGATTTAAACTAAGGAGGAGAAAAAGTGAATAAACAAGAAAAAATAAAAAAACAACAAAAAGCTAAAGAAATTTCAAAATTAAAAGGCTTAAGAGTAACACTAATAATATTAATTATAATTTTAATATCATTAGCCTCTTTTGTAGGAATATATGTAAAAGATAAAAATAAAATGTCAAACATTATTCCAGACTTTATTTTAGGTTCTGATGTTACAGGTAATAGAATTGTAGAATTAAATGTAATAACAGAAGATACAATTACTTTAAAGGATTCAGATGGAAATGAAATTGCTTCTGGAACAAGAGAAGAACTTGAAAATCAAGGATATACAGAAGAAATAATCAAACAAAATGAATATGAGGAATCTTCAGAAAAAACTAATAAAGATGAAGTATTAAATGAAGAAAATTATGAAAAATCTAAAAAGATAATAACAAATAGATTAAAAAATTCAAATGTTACAGATTATAAGGTTAGACAAAATAAAGAAAACGGAAACATTATTGTAGAACTTAAAGAAGATGAAAACACTGATGATGTTATTTCATTATTATCAGAAGTAGGTAAGTTTGAAATGCAAGATTCAGAAACAAAGGAAGTATTATTAAGCAACAAAGATGTTAAAGATGCTAAAGTATTATATACAAATACACAATCTGGTGTAAGCGTATATTTGGAAATAATTTTTAATAGTCAAGGAAAAGATAAATTAAAAGAATTATCTACAACATATACAAATAATGTTGATGAAGATAATTCAAGCGAAGCAAATAATACTGTATCAGAAAATGAAATAACAGAAGCAGATTTAGATGTTAATAACACAACTAATGAAACATCAAATACAACTACTAGCGAAACTGCAGAAAATAAAACAATAGACATGGTAATAGACGGAACAACAATAGCTGCAAGTCAACAATTTGAAGAAGAAAATGCAACAGGAAAATTAGATTTATTTATAGGAAGCGGTAGTGTAGTATCTGGTAATGACCAAAACAATCAACTTGAAACATATATAAAACAAGCTCAAACAATTGCTTCATTAGTAAGCAATGATGAGATGCCAATAAAATACTCAATAGATAGCAATAAATATATAGAATCACCAATAACAGAAAATACAATAAAATATGTGTTAATTGCATTAGCAGTTGTAGTTGCAATAATGTTTGTAGTTTTAATAATTAAATTTAGAACAAAAGGATTACTTGCAACAATATCAAATATAGGATTAGCAGGAATAGTATTAGTAATTTTAAGATTAACAAATGTAGAAATAGGAATTGGTGGAATTATAGGATTAGCTTTAATACAATTATTTAATTACATATTATTATTTATGTTATTGAAAGCTATTAAGAATAAAAAAGATAATGACAAACCAATGAAAGATTCTGTTATAAAATTCTGTATGATGGCAATACCTGCATATATAATTTCTATTGTATTTGCATTTAGCTCATATATACCAATTTATAGCTTTGGAATGGTTGTATTTTGGGGAATTACATTAATAGTTATTTATAATTTACTTATAACTAGATGGTTACTTATTGAAGCAGAAGAAAAATAATATGAGAGGGTGAAAAAATGAAAAAGGAAAAGACAAAATTATTAAAAAAGCTACTATATGTATTAATTGCAATTATTATCATTGCAGGAATTGCAGTTGGATGCACACTAAAGTTTAATTTCAGTTTGGCATATGATGATTCAAATAGAATAGAAGTATATTTAGGTAAAGATTATTCTAAAAGTGATATAGAATCTATTGCAAAAGAAGCTTTTGGAACAAATAATGTATTAGTTCAAAAAATTGAATTTTTTAATGATTCTGTTGCAGTAACAGTAAGAGAACAAAATGATGAACAATTAGAAAATTTTGTTAATAAATTAAATGAAAAATATGAAACAGAATTAGAAAAAGATGATTTAACAATAGTAAAGATACCTCATTATAGAGGAAGAGATATAATGGAAAGATATTTTGTACCAATATTAATTTCAGCTATTATAATCATTATATATGAATTAATAAGATACAGAAAAATAGGAAAGATAAAAGTATTAGCAAAAGTACTTTTATGGCCATTAGTAATAGAGGCTGTATATTTAAGCTTAATTGCAATTACAAGATTACCAATAAGTTATTATACATTACCTTTAGGAATAATATTAGCAGTAATAACATTAACAGTTGTTACATATAAAAATGAAAAAAGATTAGTGGAATATAATAGAAAAAGAAAGAATGCATAAAGCTTTCTTTCTTTTTGGTGTAATAGGAAAGTTATCTGAATTTCCATATTATATAAATAAACTTCACACAAAATTGATGTATAATTTTTGAGGACAAACATTTTTTAGCTGTGCGAAGTAAAGTAAGCTACATATAAGTTATACTGTGAAAAGACGCAGACTTCATTAAATTATGGATAGTAACAAAGTTATTAAAGTCAGCTATTGTTCTTGGTATATATAATTAAATACGAAATATAATAAATGTTGTAATAAAAATAAAAAATATATATAATTAATATATACAAAAATATAATGAAAAAATAATGGGGAAAAGTATGAATTTGTTGATGTATTATTTAAGATATTTAAAAGAGAAAAAGAAAAAATTGGGATATTTCAAATTGGAAAAGTCAAAGGTAAATTGTAGAGTATTAAAATATGAGGAATATAACAAAAAGGATTTAAGAAAAAAATTTGTAGATGAATTTAAAAAAATGGTTAAAAAAAAGTTAAATATTGAAATTTATAATTGTAATTTTTTTGCGTATGAAGATAGTGAAGAATTAAATGTTATTATTTATTTTGATAATTTATCTCCAGAAGAAATAGGAATAGATAGCTGGAATCCAATTGACAAAAATCATAATCTTGTAAAAATTTTTTATAAAGTATTAAAAAAATATAAATTACCAGGAATTAATAAAAACACAAAAATAGTTTTAAAAGCGAAAAATTATTTAACTTATTATTTAGAAGAAGTTATTAATAAAGTAATAAAGGAGTCATTAAAATTTAAAAATATTGATAAAGAATTTTCTGTAATAGCTACAAGGAATGAATTTATATTAGGATTGAAAGACGAATTATATAATGACTATATAAATAAAGAAAAACCTTTAAAAAAGTATAGAAAGATTCTAATAGAATGTGTTAAGAAATTTGACACTGAAAACAGAATTGATTTAAATAAAATTGTTGTTTATGTTGAGCCTTTATCTAAATGGAATAAGTGGATAATGTATCAACATAGAGATGAAAATTGTTTAGAAGGTGTAAAAAAGATTGAACCTACAACAGATGAAAATGAAGGAAGAAATAAGATAAAAGGTAAACCAATAAATGAAAAATGTTTTTATAAGATTTATATATTTTTATCAACAGCAATGGCTATACTATTAATTATAAGTTTAATATTTGGAAGTTTAATTAAATTATTTTTCTTAGGATTATTATTACCAATTTATCTGCTTATTTCTGCAGTATTCTTTTTTGGATATTTAAAAACTTCAAAAAGTGTTTCTGCTATTGTAGTAAGTGTATTATTATTATTTTCTATACTTAATTATAAATATATACTAGATACAAAGGCTTTTTTTGCTGGAGAAGAACTCGTTGAGATTGGAACATGGGAAGAATTATCAAAGGACTCTTTCGATTATATTATGATAAAAAACAAACCAATTCGTAATTATTATACAATTGGAAGAATAAATAATACAGTTTTTAAAATTAAAGAAAAGCTAATCAATGGAGAAAAATATAAAATAAAATATTTGCCAAATACAAAATTAGTAGTTCTAATAACAAGGTATAATAAAGGGGAAGAAATAAATACAATTAGTTAACCTGAAATATTTAAGCCAATAAGAATATATTATAACAATTAATAATAATTTATACGTAAACCACCATTGAATTATTGGTTTTATATTATATCCAAAGATAAGCACAATAATAGAAACTATGGATTTTAATCTAATGAAATATTCTATAGTAAAATAAATTTATACTATTTAAACAAGATATGCGAGAAGAATATTAAAAAATTATATTGAAACTAAACGAAGGGATACTAATTAAAAAGTATCCCTTTTGTTTTCTATAAAATTTATTTCTTTATCAATTTATAATAAGATTTTTTTCCTTTTTTTAGTATTGCATAACCTTCAGTAAAATCAGAATCTGATAATATATAATTAGTATCAGATACTTTTTCGTTATTTAATGTTATGCCTCCTTGATTTATTAATTGTCTTGCTTGTCCTTTAGAAGGAGCAAAACCAACTGTTATAATTGCATCCAATATTGAAATATTATTATCAATTTCAGCTGAAGGCATATTTTCTATACTTCCTTGTCCTTCAAAAAGAGCATTTGATGCTTCTTCAGTTTTTTTAGCTTCTTCTTCACCATGAATTAATTTAGTAATTTCATATGCAGCTACTTTTTTTGCTTCATTTATTTTTTCATCTTTTAAACTAGATAATTCTTCAACTTTTTCCATAGGTAAAAATGTTAATAGACTTAATACATTTTTAACATCTGCATCATCTATATTTCTCCAGTATTGATAGAATTCATAAGGAGATGTTTTATTTGCATCTAACCAAAGGGCTCCTTTTTCAGTTTTACCCATTTTTTTACCCTCTTTAGTTGTTAAAAGTTTAAATGTTAATCCATATGAATCTGAATGACCTATTCTTCTAATTAAGTCAACACCACCTAAGATATTTGACCATTGGTCATTTCCGCCCATTTGTAATTTACAACCATATTTGTCATGTAAATACAAGAAATCATAAGATTGCATTAACATATAACTTAATTCAAAAAATGTAAGACCTCTTTCCATTCTTTGCTTGTAACATTCAGCAGCAAGCATTTTATTTATAGAGAAAAGTGATCCTATTTCTCTGGCAAAATTAATAAATTTTAAATCTAATAACCAATCTGCATTGTTAACTATAATAGCAGCATTTTCGCCTTCAAAAGATAAAAATCTTGATATTTGTTTTTTAAAGCATTCAACATTGTGGTCAATTTCTTCTCTTGACATCATCCTTCTCATATCTGTTTTTCCAGAAGGATCACCTATAGTTGCAGTTCCTCCACCAATTAAAATAATTGGTCTGTGTCCAGCTTTTTGCATATGTGATGCAACCATTAAAGATATAAAGTGACCAACATGCAAACTATCAGCTGTAGGATCAAAACCTATATAAAAAGAAATTGATTTATTATTAAGAATATCTCTTATTTCATCTGGATGTGTTAGTTGTTCAGTATAACCTCTTTGTGTTAATACTTCAAAAATGTTGTTTGACACCTATATTCCTCCTTATAAATTTATATTTGTATTATTTTTTTCTTTTTCGACAGATTTCATAAAATCTTTATTATTCATAAATCTATTTATATTTGATTCCTCAATTCCTGTACCATTACTCATTTCGCGTACTGTAGTTTCTTCTACAGAATTACATAAAAAGCTTTTTAATTTAGACATTTCAAATAAATCTTTTGGTGCACAGTTTGGGCATATATCATCTTTTGAAGAGAAAAAACAACCACAACGTATACATTTTTTGAAATTCATAATAAGACCTCCAATATTAAATTAATTTTTTTCTAGGCCTATTTTATCACAAAATATGATAAAAACAAACTAAAAGTTCTAAAAAATATAAAATATATGTTGACAAAAATAAAGCAATGTGAAATAATGATAACGGTTATCATTTAAGGAGAGAAAATGGAAAGATATAGTAAACAAAGAGAATTAATTTTAGATGTATTAAAAAGTAGAAAAGATCATCCAACAGCAGAAATGTTATATAATGATATTGCGCAAAAAATGCCAGGTATAGGCATTGCAACAGTATATAGAAATTTAGCAAGTCTGTATAAGTCTGGAAAAATTGAAAAAATAGAAACAATGCAAGGTGATCCAGATAGATTTGATGGTGATCTAAGACCACATATACATCTGCAATGTTCTAAATGTAACGAAATTTATGATATTTTTTTAGATGAAGAAGAAAATAAACAATTAAATGATAAACTAACAGAATTAACAAAGCTTATTAATGCAGATTTTACATCTTCAAAGATAATTTTAAAAGGAATATGTAAAAACTGTAAAAATAAAAATTAAAAAATAGGAGGAAATAAAATGAAAGCTTATGTATGTAAAGTATGTGGATATGTACACATTGGAGATGAAGCTCCAGAAAAATGCCCACAATGTGGAGCAGGAAAAGACAAATTTGAATTAAAAGATATGAGTGGAGATAAAGAATATGCTGATGAACACAAAATTGGTGTAGCTCAAGGATTAGACGAAGTAGTAGTACAAGGATTAAGAGAAAACTTCCAAGGAGAATGTACAGAAGTTGGTATGTACTTAGCAATGAGCCGTCAAGCAGATAGAGAAGGATATCCTGAAATTGCAGAAGCATTCAAAAGATATGCTTTAGAAGAAGCAGAACATGCTGCTAAATTTGCAGAACTATTGGGAGAAGTTGTTCATGCTGATACAAAGAAAAACCTAGAATTAAGAGCAGCTGCAGAACAAGGTGCTTGTATGGGTAAAAAAGAGATAGCTACAAGAGCTAAAGAATTAGGTTATGATGCTATACATGATACAGTTCATGAAATGGCTAAAGATGAAGCTCGTCATGGAAGAGGATTTGATGGATTATTAAAAAGATATTTTTCTAAATAATTGATAAACAAGCATAGCCACCTTCAATTTGTTAGGTGGCTATAAACTGTCTTATAACAAATTTAATAATCTTTCTGGTTTACAAATAAAATTTATGTATGATATAATAGGTTGAAGCAAAAAAAGAAGGTGATTGTATGACAGCAGTTATGATAATAATATATTTACTAGTTTTAATAATTTTCGCTTTAGCAGCATTTGCTGTTATGCAAATAAAAATGGCAGGACTTACTGTAAAGGATTTTTGGTCATTTATAGAAGCTAACCAAGAATTAGATAAATTAGATAGAATAGCAAAAAATTATGAAAAAATGAGTTTACAACAACAAGTAATTTTTTTAAGAGAAGCAGAAAAAGTATTTAGTGCTTTTGATAAAGTTCCAGCTTCAATTTGGGAAGAGGAGAGTAGTAAATATTCAAATGTACTTGATGCATATAAAGATATAAAAGTTATGAGATGGATTGCTAATGACAAAAGTGAACTAAAGAAAAAAGAAGAAGTTACTGATACAAAATAATTAAAAAAAATAAAAAAATGTATTGACAAATGTTATAAATAAGTATTATAATACATCTTGTCAGTTGCAAAACAGACATGCAGATGTGGCGGAACTGGCAGACGCACAGGACTTAAAATCCTGCGAGGGTTAAACCTCGTGCCGGTTCGATTCCGGCCATCTGCACCATAGATTTATCAAAACTTTTTAAGTTTAGATAAATCTATTTTTTTTTAAGTTTTATGTAGTTGTACATAAAAAACAATTACATACCAGATACATATTATTAACTCAGTGCAGACCGAATATCATCGGGCTGAGAATTATCCAATAAGTAATTGCTTAGACGGATACGTTTAGGATGTTGCTTTTATTATATAGTGATATATAATGAGGAGATGTAAAAATCAATAATAGGTAATGTGCAAATAATATTGCTTAATAAGGTACTAGAGTTGTCGTAGCTGCAATAGACGCCTAAGTTAGGAATAAGCCTATATCTCATATGTAGCAAGTATGAAGCTATGTAGGTAATGCTAAATAAAGCTATTTCTCGTGATGTTTTCGAAAGAAAACTATAAGACATAACTAGGTTAAAGTAGCTCAATGCGAGATAATTGGAGAATAATAAAAAATCAATATTCTGAAGATGAGTGAAATTTACAAGTAAGCAATCTTGTATGTGCTCGAAAGGGGCAAGAAGTATAGAGGTCGCTACTTTATACTCAGACTTGTTCTCACAGTGACCGAATAATTAAGAAAATAATATTTTGTAAGAGGAAACTCTAATAATATGTTCTAAATTATTATTTTTACGTAATATAATTTCAAGAAGTTGTATTACACAAGAATAAGAAGAGGAATAAATATGACAAGTTTTGTACTAAAAATAGTAGCAATAATTACAATGTTTATAGATCATTTAGGATATGCAGTATTTAATAGATTATCACCACTAAACTATATAGGAAGAATAGCTTTCCCAATTTTTGCATTTCAAATTTCAGAGGGATATGTTCATACAAAAGATGTAAGAAAATATTTAGCACGATTATTTATTTTTGCATTAATTTCTCAAATTCCTTTTTATTTATTTTTGAACAAATTTTTAAATAATTCTGGATTAAATATATTTTTTACATTATTGTTAGGACTAATATCTATTATAGTTTTTGATTTAATTAAGAATAAAATTAGTGATAGAATAGGAAAAATTGTAGCAGTAATTCCTGTTATATGTATTTGTATATTAGGAGAGATAATAAATGTTGATTATGGATGGTGGGGAATATTAGTTATTTTTACATTTTATTTTTTTAAAGATAAAAAGTTAAAAATGATTATTTCTTTTGTTATTTTATGCGTGATTAGATATGGAATTCAAATTTTATTATATGGATTTTCAATCTCATATGTACATCGCATGTTGTATACAATGTTTCCTATAATTTTAATTTCGCTATATAAAGGAAAACAAGGTAAAAAAATGAAATATTTTTGTTATTTATTTTATCCAATACATTTACTATTATTATATATTTTATTTTAATAAAAAAATTATGGACATGGAATTATAATTTCATGTCCATAATTTTTCTTTAGTCTTTTTTGAATACAAAACTATAAATTTTGCTTCTTCTTTCATATGAAAGTTTGTAAAGCTTAGAATATCCCGTGAGTTCTATAAGTCTGTTAATGTACTGCAATGATGAAAACATATCAGGTAAATTATCTTGATTATCGTGGTCCATTTTTATTTGCCGTAAGATTCTTATTGCTTCATCATCAGTAAAATCATTTATCACACACTTACAAATTTGTTTTGGAAGATGTGTTGTTGAAATAAGTAAACTCATTTTTCGATTATATTCTTTGCGTTCTTTTTCTATTGAAGTCAAAGAAAATTTCTTAGCCTTTTTATTATGTGGAGATTCAATTTGAAATTGCCACTTATCATCAATAAGAAAAATGATAAGCTGGTTCCCATGATAAATAAGTGAAACTTTTTCGTATGTAGGGCCAAGTTTGCTTAACAAAAATTTAGTGGCGTCTACATCATAAACAAAATGTTTTTGAATTTCTTCTTCTTTTTTCTTTTGGATAGCTTCCTTTACAGTATTTGAATTTGTAGTGTTTAATTTCTTGCGAAGCTCGTGAAATTCAAGTAATTTTGCTGATGGTTCTGCTTCAGATTTAATAAATATTTTTTTGATTTCGGAAACGATGTAGATATCCTGTGGATTAAGAATATTTGCAAGATAGTAATACAAGGTTCCATCATCATCTATAATATAAATATCACCAGAAACAGAACCTACATATTCTGACCGTCCTTTTCCTAAATATACTTTCATAT
>CALYAJ010000028.1 GCA_944393485.1 uncultured Clostridia bacterium | reverse complement strand
AATTCTCTTATTTTCCTTATTTCATCTATAAATTGTATTGTGTTTTCAAACTTATATTCAAATGGATGTGCTAAAAAAGCTTTTCCTCCAGCATTATGAATATTATCTATTATCTCTTCATAAGAAGGATAATCCAACTCATAATTCATATAATATGGACTTTCTGAATTAGTCAACGCTTTTCTAAAAAATAGTCCAAATTTATTTGCATATTCGCCTAATTTTTCACGGTTTTCTTCATATTTTATAATTTCCATATATATTGGACGTTCTACAAAAGCTGTAGGACTTTCAGAAAATACTATATTGTCTTTATTATATTTCAAACCAATTTTATCACAAATTTTATAAAATCTTTCTTTTTGATTATTACGTCTTTCTCTAGATTTTTCTTCTGAAAAATACTTTTGTATCCAAGCATTTAAAATATCCATATCATAATCATATGCTAATATTTCAATATTTTTATTCAGTACATGTCCCTGTAATTCTGCTCCTTTTATAATTTTCCCTGAAAAAATATTTTTACTAAAAGCTTCATCTTTGTACTGCATACAATTATTATGGTCGGTAATTGATATATATTCTAAATGTTTTTCTTCACATTGTTTTAATATTTTCTCTACAGTTCTATCTCCATCTGAATAAACTGTATGCATATGTAAATCTATCATTTTTTCCTCCTTAATGTTCACTTTCCCATAATTTTATTCCTTCATCCACATTTATCCAATATAGTTGGATTATAGTTTTATATTTTTTTTCTTCAAAATATTCTCTTTCAAACCTTGGATTAAATCTTAATACTGTTTTTTTAGATGGTTCATTATCTTTATCAACAGTTAATAAAACATCTTTTATTCCATGTTCTTTACATTTTTTTAATCCTAAATATAAATTTATATTATTATATCCTTTTCCTCTTTCTGTAGGTCTTATACAATAGCCTATATTTCCATTTAATTTTTTAAACTCTTCATTTAGAGCAAGGCGAATATTAATCATTCCAATTATTTTATCATCTTCTTTTCTTACTAAAAAATATGTTTCAGCTGGTACTCTTTCTTCTGTTACAGGTTGTTTTTTATCTTTTTCTAATTTCTCTAACCATCCTTCATAATCATTTAAATATCTATATAAGCCTCCTACTCCATTCATCTCTGATTTATATTCGTAAAATTCGTTTATAAAATCTATTGCTTTTTCTTTATATTCTAGCGTTGGCGAAACTAGTTCAAACACGTTCACTCCTCCTTTGTAAATTAGAGATTATCTAATTTTAGAATTATAGTACATATTTTTTCGTATCAAAAATATCTAATGGATAAATTTTATTATTTATAAAATCTTCAAAAGTCGCTTTATTAGTTTCTATCGCTCTTAAAGTTTTTTCATCCATATTTTTTATATCTTCTATATCAATCCATTTTACATCTAATATTTCATTTTTATCAAATTTAATATTTTCATTTATTATTTCTGCTGTAAATTCTACAATTAAAGTTGGAATATCATTTTGGTAAACTGTTTTAATTGGCAATAATCCTGTTAATTTTACATCACATCCAGTTTCTTCTTTTACTTCTCTAATAGCGCCTTCCATAATGCTTTCTCCCTCATCAACATGACCTGCTGGGAAATTCCATTGTCCATAATATTTTTCATTTGCTTCTTGTACCATCAAAATTTTATTATCTTTTTTTATAACACAACCTGCTACTATATCCATAATTTTATCTCCTTTAAAATATTTCCATACAATTTTTACATAATAGGGATTTTAGGACCGTCCCCTAATCCCTATCTAATATATTTATTAATTCCTTATAATTTTGTACTTTATAATCAGTTAATTTATCTATTTCTTCTCTATCTGCATCTGCATATTTGTCATACTTGTTAATAACTTCTATTCCAGCATTTTTAGCTGATTGTACACCAATCAACGCATCTTCTACGACTATGCATTCTTCTGGTTTAGCATTTAATTTTTCTAATATCTTATTATATATTTCTGGATCTGGCTTTTTATGTACAACATCTTCTTTACTTAGAATAACCGAGAATATTTCATCAATATTTACTTTTTTTAATATTTTTCTATATAAGTCAAGTCTTGACTTTGGAGTTGTCGTAGCTAGTGCTAATATAAATCCTGCTTCTTTTAATTTTTTTAATAAAATATCAGCATCTTTTTTATAATCCACTTCACTCATAAGTAATTTATTAGATATTTCCCATCTAATTTTTAAAATTTCTTCTGCAGTCTTATTTGTATTAAATCTTTCTTTTAGCCAACTACAATATTGTAAATAAATGTCTCCACTTTTAAACTCTGCAAGTAATCTATCTCTTAATTGACCTATATCTTTTGATTGTATGTTATTCTCTTTAAAAAACTCATCTACAGTTTTATTAGTAAATCTTTTTATTAAGCTTTCATCTGTTTTATTCCATATTCCCATAGAATCAATAAGAGTTCCATCCATATCAAATATTATAACTTTTTTATTTTTAAACATTTGTTACTCCTTAATAAACTTTATATCTTCAATATCAATTATATCTGCTAAAATATCAGCCCTTATATTATTTTTTTCTGGTAAAATCCCCAAACTAATTATTTTTTTATCACTTTCAAAATCTTCAAAAACACATTTTCCTTCTATATCTGTTCCAAATTTTATATTTTTAATATACTGATTACCTTCACCAGTTTTATGATAAATCTTTTCATCATAAATTAGTCTATCTATTGCAGGTCTTTCATATTTCATATCTTCAATTTCTTTACCAATGTATAATAAATTATCGTCAGGAATTATAACTAATGTATCTCCTGTATTCATAATACATTTATAATAATAAGCCTCTTCATCTTCTTCAATTCCATATAAAGTCTTAGTTTTAACAATATATTCTTTTCCATTTATAATTATTTTTGCATTTTCTTTAATATTATTAATTAATTCTTCCATATTATCCTCCTTACTACGTTATGGAAACTTTTTGAACTTTAGGGACGGAGCTTAAAGTTCAAAAATTATGTTAAGCAATTGAACTTTTAGGACCGTCCCTAAAGTTCAATTATCTCCAAATCGTTTGGTATATAAGCGTTTCCACTAAAATATTCTTTTGCTTCTTTTGTATAAAGTTCTTTTCTTTGTAGAATATTATTGTCCATTGTATGCCATAAAACTATATTTTTTACTTTAAGCATTTCCATTTTTTCTGCAACATCTTTAACTGTTGAATGAAATTTTTCTCTTGCCTTAAATTTTTTCTCTTCTGATTCTAAACAAAATACTTCATGTAATACCCAATCTGTACCTTTTATTTTGTCATTTAATTTATCATTACATGGTACATCTCCCATAAATGTTAATACTTTCCCATTGTTTAATTTTGTTTGAAATCCAAATTGATTACATTCTGTGCTATACAAATCTATTGCTTCTATTTCATATCCTATAATATTAAACTTCTCATTATTATGTAAGTCATGAAATATAATATTTTCATGATACATTTTTATAAGTTCTGGATATGATGTTGGAATAAAGAAATTATCTACTAATTCTTTTATTTCTTTATCACAATATATATGTAATTTGCCTTCATAAACTCCTGCTCCCATAAGGCTTGTTACCATTCTAATAAGTGGAAATATTCCTAATAGATGGTCTATATGTTTGTGTGAAATAAATACATCATGTATTTTAGTAATATCTACTCCAATATCTTTTATTTGTTTTATAATACCTATTCCCATTCCTGTATCTACTAATAAGTATTTTCCATTATTCTCTAATAAAAAACAGGCATTATAGCAATTAGTTGACATTCCTGCACCTGTTCCTAAAACTAATATTCTTTCCATCTTTCCTCCTCGTATAGTTAAGATAATTTTTCTTCTATTTTTTCAATTAATTTATTTATATCTATATGATTAAAATCAGTTGTATCTACAATTATTTCATTAGAACTGATTTTAAACTCATTAGCTAAATCAATTGTTTTCTTAAAATCTTCAATTTTATCAAAAACGCCATTAGCCACAAGTCCCATATGTCTTTCCTCAGACTGCTCTCTTTTCAAAAATCTTTTATGAAGTGTTTGTGTCTCACAATTAAATCTTATTGTCAGCGAATTATATTTATATTTAGAAATTAAATTTTCTAAAACTGGAATAGCTTGCTTTCCAAAATTACTCTCTAAAATAAAACTATTTCCTACTTTCATTAATTCCTCTGAAATTAGATATAAAATAGAATAGCTCGTACTTCCAATTTTTCTTTTTTCTTTCATCTTTATCTCCTTTATTTTAAAACTTTATCTTTGTATATATCTACTTGTTTTAACATGTGTCCAATATTTCCTTCTCCTGCATATTTTTCTATATCAAAGAAATTATCATTTTTATTTACCCAAAGTAATTTATTTACCTCTTCTACTAGTCTTACTTCTTTATTTAATCTTCCTACATAAACCTCTAATTCCATATCTTGAAGTTTATAATCAAAATTCATTAAGTTAGTTAATATAATGTCATTTTTAGAAATTCCTGTTTCTTCTTCTAATTCTCTATAAGCTGCATGTAGTTCATCTTCATCTTTTTCTACTTTACCGCCAACTAAGTTCAATTTACCTTTGTATGGTTCTTTGGTTCTTTTACACATTAAAATTTTATCTTCTTCATTATTAAATACTATTATTACATTTAATTTTTTCATATTTTCTCCAATCACTGATTAACTTAAACTCCAGTCTTATTTGCTTATTTTATAAACTATCTATTAAATTTTGTAACGCTTTATTCAAATCGTTTTCAAAGCATGTCCCTTTTGCCATCTCTAAATACCATTCTTCTGTTTCTTTTATATACTTTCTTCTAAAATCTTTATCTGTTTGAACTGCTTCTGTTAAATTATGAAGTCTATCAGCTAGCTTAACTATTCTTGCCTTTTCATCTTTCATAATTTCATTCCAATAATTTTGCATTATATATCCTTTTTCTTTTGTTAGTAATTTTACAATTTCTGCAATTTCAGCATTAGAAATTTTAACGATTTCTTCATAAGTCATATTTGTATCTTCTAATGTGTCATGTAATAATCCTGCAGCTTGATAATCTTGATTAAATCCTTTTTTCTTTAAAATTTCAGCAACACCAAAAGGATGAGAATATGCTGGTGTTCCTTGTCTTCTCTTTTGATTTCCATATTCTTTTTTTAACATTTCTTTTATTTCATTTAAATCCATTTTTTATTCCCCTTACTTCTATTTAATGTCCCTGCAGAATTATTAAGCTAATTAAACTTTACTAACATTATTTGTTCTTTATCTTTTGTGAATCTATATGCCTCCTTGAATCCATATTTCTCATGTAGTTTTAGTGATGGTATATTATCTTTTGCAATACAACTATATATTTTATACCCTTTAAATTTTTCTAAAACATATTTCATAAGTTTACTTGCAATACCTTTTCCCATGTATTTCTTATCTGTAACTATTTCCCATATATATGCTACTTTACCATTTTTATCTACTTTGTCTGGGAAATCTTCTAATGTACAAAAATCGTTTTTATTATATACAGCAACATATCCTGCTGGTATTTCATTTTCTATATATACAATCTTTAATATATTGTTATTATTTATTAACATTTCATTACTTTCTTTTGTAATATATCCACTGTTATTTTCTTTCCAAATTCTTTTTATATCATCAAAATATTTGTTTTCGATTATCATATAATCTCCTTTTATATTTTTTATAGGGATTTTAGGACCGTCCCCTAATCCCTAAATGAATCTGCAACTTGCTCTATTTGCGTCATTGCATATCTTATTTCATAATTCAAATAATTTATTTGTTCTTCAGCAAGGTCTATTTCTTCTTTTCTATATGTATTTTCTATACATAATGACCTTTTTAAATTATATTCTAACCACTCAATAGCTTCCCATAAATTTGCATAAATTAGTTTTTTCATATCTTCTTTTTGATAGTTATTTACATTTTGTAAATATGAATTAAGTATTATTCCGAATTTATCAAAATCAAATTTGCCAACATCTCCATTAGCCCAGTTCCAACATACTTGAATTAATTCTACTGTTGGATTTACATACCCACTAGACTCCCAATCTATAACTGTTGGTTTATTTTCATTCCACATAATATTCTTTTTTATTAGGTCTCTATGACTTATAATCAAATTATTTTTTGAATATTCTAGGGCTTCATTTGTCTTTTTATTAAGTTCATAAAGCATATCTAAATTTTCTATCAAATCTTTATAATAATATTTATTTTGTTCTTTTGCTATATTTGCATAATAATTCCAATCTATATTTTTTATTTGTAATTCTTTAGATTTTTCTGCTTCTATAATAGAAAAATCTAAATTATGTATTTTGGCTAACAATTCCCCTACAATATTACAGACCTCATCTGTTACATCTTCTGGTTTTAAATGTTTTCCATAATTCCATTTAAATATCATGTAATAATCTTCATCAATTTCATGTATAATTTTGTTTTCAAATTCTAAAGCTCTTACTACAGATATTCCATTATCTTCTGCTATTTTTGACACTTTTTCTGCAAAATTAATTCTTTCAAATTCCGATTTGTTTTGCATTAATTTATTATTTAATTTTTTTATAGCATATTCAGCTTTATCTGTTTCTACTCTATACATTCTGTTTGAAAGTCCCCCATGAATTTGAGTAACTTTAAGTATTTTGTTACCTAACCCAAATTTAAGAACTAATTTTTCCATCTTTTTTGTATTGCTTTTTCTTAGCAATAGATTATACTCATATGTATTTCCTTTTACAGTTTCACTTTGTCTATCAATTATTTCTGTAAAACCAAATTTTTCATATATATGTTTTGCTATTTCATTGTCATCTTCTACACCCAATGTAAATTCTGTAATTCCTTCATTTTCTAAGGAATTAATTACAAAAGTAAGTAATTTTTGTCCAAGTCCTTTATTTTGATAATCTTTATGAATTCGAAAAGCATACAAATATACTCTTATATTTTGAATTGTTTGATTTGGCATATCTGATTTATATGTTACTTTTATTTCTCCAATTATTTTGCCGTCTTCTTCTAGTATGTATAAATCTTTTACTTTATCTAATATATCAGTAGTTATTTTTTGTTTAAACTCTTCAAAATTTTCATAATCATAAAGATTTTTTAGTTTATCTAGTTCATTTAAGTTAATTTTTCTAAATTCCATAAAAACTCCTTTACCAACATACTTTACTAAATAAATCATTTAAATTATGTGATGTTAGTTTAAATGTTCCATCTTCCATTCTTTCAATTACATATGGTTCGCAATTTTTTATTTTTAAATTAAATATTTTTTCTTTTGGCGTAAATTTTAGCAAATTGTACATTAAACATCTAATACAGTGCATATGTGAAAATATTCCTATAGTTATATCTTCTTCCATATTTAATGAATCTAAAAAAATTTTAGTTCTTTTTATTATATCTGTATAATTTTCTCCATTTGGTGCTTTTTGAATAAAATCTGTTCTAAATTTTTTGTATTCATTATCTGTAAAATATTTTTTATATTCTTCGTTTTTTATCAAATCTTCTGGATAATTTCCTTCAAAATCGCCTAAAGATCTTTCTCTTAAACGTTTATCTATATTAAGTTCATAACCTGGTTTAGCAAGTTTTGCAGTATCTATCGCTCTATTTAGATCTGAACAATAAACTTTTTGTATTGATTTAATAATCTCATTATTGGCTAACTTTTTTGCATCTTCTATTCCTTTTTCTGTTAAATCAGTATCTTGGTTATTTAGTGTTCCTGTAAACAAACTTATTCCTTGTTCATTTAAAATATTTCCTCTAGTTTGTCCATGTCTAACTATAACTATTTTCATTTTTTCCCCCTTTTTCCATTTATTTCACAAAAGAGGAACTGCGTTAGTTCCTCTTTTGTATAAATAATATTAATTTATCAGAACTATGAATTTACCATTTTAATAATTTATCTATAATTTCTTCTCTTTTAGTAAAATAGCTCGTTTTAATTATAAATTTTTGAATAGGATTAAAATAAATATTAATAAGTGGTATATCTCTTATTTTAAATTTCTTTTCTATCACATCACAAGTATATAATTTACATGTAATACATTTAGTAGAGCATTTATTATTTTTTAATAAAGGACATTTTTTAAATTTACTTTTTAAAATTCTTTTTGTTGCATGGCAATATTCTATAGTTACTTTTTTATCTTTACATACGCCATCTTTAAACTGGCGATGATTATTCTTTTTTAATTCTTCATCTAAATAATTACATACTGTATCATAAATATATTCAATCTTTTCCTTTTTAGTCTTACATAAGGCAGCATTAATACATTCCATAACATCATTTTCTAATTTTTTGTTTCCATTACTTTTTATAAGTATTGAAAATTTGTCTTTATCATATTCTTTAGTAATTGATTCTATCTTTTTTACCAATTTTTTTAAATTTGTAATATTATTTATATCAATCATCAAATATACTTTGTCTTGCAAATTTAGGTCTATTACACTTTTTCCATCATTTTTGGTTACAACAATAACATTATTCTTTGTTTCGTTTTTTACCATTTTCCCCTTACTTCCTTTGTATACTAATTATTTTTCAAATAACTTTATCCATCCTAATTTGAATTATCTATATTGAATTTCTTTAGGCTATACCTTTAAAATCCATATAGTTTTATTTCTCTTTTTAGCTACTTGTATCTTATCATATTAGTTCTTTGCTTGCAATTAATTTGATAAATTTTATCCCTGTATTTTTTATATAATAAAATTATTAATGAAACTATAAATATAAGCACTGAAATTAATTGAGATATTCTAATGTTTCCGAACATTAAACTATCAGTTCTTAATCCTTCTATAATAAATCTTACACTTGAATATCCTAATAAATATATTAAAGTTAATTGCCCATCATATTTTTTATGTTTTCTAAAATTAATTAATATCAAAAACAAAATGAAATCACATATTGATTCATACAAAAATGTTGGATGTACTTCCATATATATTCCATTTTCTACAATTCCCATTCTAAAAATATTATTTGTTTCTATTCCATGTGCTTCTTTATTAAAAAAATTTCCCCATCTTCCTATTGCTTGTCCTAGAACTAAATATGGAACACATATATCAAATATATTTAATATATTCATTTTTTTAATTTTAGAATATATTCCTATTGTTATAACTGCTCCAATAATTCCTCCATATATTGCTAATCCACCATTCCTTATATTTATTATTTCTAGCGGATTATTTAAATAATAGTCTAAATTAAATATTACATAATATAGTCTAGCAAATATCATAGATATTGGGATTATAATAATTATTAATTCTAGTACCTTTTCATAATCAATCTCATATTTTTTACATTCTTTTTTTATGCCAATAATTCCAATTGTAAAACTTAAAGCAATAAAAATTGCATACCAATATATTTTTATGTTTCCTATTCGAAAAGCTATATTAGATATTTTTAAATATACATTAAATTCAGGGAATGTAATTATATCCATTTTTTCACCTTTTAATAATCAAATATTTCATTCAGTTTATATGCAACTCCTGCTTCATTATTTGTTTTGGTAATATGATCTGCCATTTCTTTAATTCTATTTGCAGCATTTCCCATTGCAACTTTATATGCATCTAGTTCAAACATTTCTATATCATTCATACCATCTCCAAATATAATTGTTTCAGATGTTTTTAAATTTAAATAATTACAAAGCTTTTTTATAGCTTCGCCTTTACTTACATATTCTTGCATTATATCCATAATAAAAGGATTTTTTCCATCTGTTCTATATTTTTTGGGTATAACAAAAGTATCTACATTTGTTATTGTCAAATTAAATTTATTCATCATTTTTTCTCTTGCATCTTCTAAATTTTTCTTTTGATCTGACATTATACTAAATTTAATAATGGATTCATTTGTATTTTTTAAATATTCTTCTAACGAGTCTACTTCTATTAATTCATCTCTATTTTCTTTTGTTAAACTATACATTTCTTTTTCTAACACTAAATTTCCAGACATAGTAATTGCAGTAAATAAATTGTTTTCTTTTATAAATTTTAGTACTTCTAAAGCTAAACTTTTATCTATATTTGCATTATATAAAATTTTATTATCTTCAAAATTTACTACTACTCCTCCATTTGAACCTATAATATATGGTCTTGCTCCAACAATATTACTATATTTTTCTATGCTATGATATGGCCTTCCAGATGCAAGCACTACTTCTATTCCCTCATTTTTTAATCTTTTTATTGTTTCTATATTTTCTTTTGGAATAACTTTTTCGTCATTTACTAATGTTCCATCAATATCTATAAATACAATCTTATATTTATTATCCATGGTAAATCCTCCCTAATTTTATTCTTTCCTTTTTTTATATACTTATACAAAAAAGACCGTTGTGACAAGCACAACGGTCTTCGAAAGGATTATTCACTCACTTTTTTGAATCGAAACTGATCTTTCTTCGTCGAAATATCATCCTCAAGTGAGAATCGTTTCGCCGCATCAATTCGATTCTTAAAGAATGGAATTGGCTCCACCCAATCCGTTCCTGTGAGCATTTCACTGATTACCGAAATCTCCGCCTTTACCTTCTCGGTATTGGCGTTTGGAGTGTATTTATATAAACCTTCCTGGTTTATCAAAAGAACTCCAATTAGAATGTCTCTATAAAAGATTTCATATTTTTCCATCTACTACTCCTTTCTATGAATCCAAAACTGCAATTCATATATATTATAACATTTTTTTAGTATTTTTTCAACAATTAGCCTCTTTCGCTTCCCGTTGATAATAACTGATTTAGCATACTTGTTAAATCAATATTTGGACTTTTTATATCTTTTTCCATCTGTTGTCCAACACCAACTTGCTCACCTGTTCTAATTCCTTCTTCTTTAGACTTATTTACTAAAGCATTAAAAAAATCATCTAATCCGCTATTTTGTTGATTTGGTAGTTCTATTTCTCCACGTAAAACCTTATCTATTTGAGTTGTTCTTTCACTAAAAGCATATTTAGCAATATCTTTTGCTTCTTCAGGTATTTTAGCTCCAATTCTTTTTTCCACTCTTTCAAAAATAACATCTAAATCCATTTCACTATTTAATAATTGGGCAGAATAATCATATATTTCATCATCATTACATAAATCTTCTAATGTGTCCATCCAATAAGAATTTAATCCACCTTCTTCTATACTTCTAAGTGTTCCTATTCTTGGATGAGCTTCTGCCACTGCTAATTTCAAACCAGAAATATCACCATTTAAGATATCATGTATTGTAGAAACATTATTATCTAACAATAAAATTGATTCACTATCATAATTTTTACTTAATTGAATATTTCTTTTTCCATCCTTTTTTTCAACAGCAAAAGCAATATTTTCTATATGTTTATCAACATCCATAAGATATATTGAATAAAATAGTAAATCTTTTTTATATTCAGTAATAAGATTTTGTATTGTTTCTTCATCAAAATTATCTTTAGATAATCTTTCTTGTAATTTTTCTATAGTAAAGCTATAACTTGTAGTATCTATAAAGTCTCCATCTTCAACAGGTTCATCACCAATCAAGTCTCTAAGTGTAAATAATTGTTGACTATCTACATCTATTACAGATTCTGATAAAACGCCTCTAACTTCATTTCCAGCCTCATCTTTAAATTTTACTAAATCATAATGAGCTGTACCTCTACCATAATATTTTGATATTTCCTCTGCTATAAGTTCAGCATATATACCATAGTTAGGTTCATCTTCTAATATCGCTTCACCTTTTATCAATACATTTGTACCATTAAAATTTACCCAGTTTTTTCCTCTATTGGGATTTCCCTCAATTTCTCTTGATTGGCTTGTTAATTCTATTTCAGCTTTTGTTAGATTTATAAATCCCTCTTTATCTCTGAATTGTTCTAAATCTTCTACAGAATACTGACTTTGTATTGCGTCCACTATTTTTCAACTCCTTTTGAAAAAAACTTTTTAAAGAAATTCTTTATTTTATCAATAATAGAAAATTTATTCCTTTCTATTATTAAAGAATTTTTATTGTTTTTCTCTATACTTCTTTCATCATTTAATACTTCTTTTACATTATTAGCTGAATTAATATTTAACCAGCCGTTCTCTCTTCCTAACTTTATTGTTTCTTGATATTTTTTCTCATTTTCTAAATACTGTTTTTTTAACTGTTTTTTCTTTTCTTCGTCTTTCTCCCAATATTTCAAGTTCAAAATACTTATAATTATTAAAGCCGTTCTACTTATTTGTAAATTTTCAACTTTCTTGGTTTTCTCTAGTATTTTTTTATATTCTAAATTCTGTTGTTCCTTAAATAATTTTAACAATTTTCTAGGAACCTTATTTTTATATTTTCTACCTAATTTATCTAAAATTTGATTAACTTCTGCATACGCATTATTTAATGTTGTCTCCATTACATTCACCTTCTATTTATCTTTTGTTTATTATATTTTATCGTTATTCATTTTAAACCGCAAGTATTTTTTATTATATAAAAAATATAAGATTGATTTATCTTCATTAATCCAAATAGGATTTTCATATACTTCTCCAGCAGTGCCCACAAATCCTATCATACTATTAGGTTTTAATATGTTTTTTATACTATTAATTTTCTTTGACAATAATAAAAGGTTCATCTGTTATTCCTCTTCATTAAATATAAATTTTTTAATGGATTTTGCAACACCATCATCATTATTACTTGCTGTAATATAGTCTGCTTTTTCTTTGACTTCATCTACTGCATTTTCCATTACAACACTTAGTCCAACACCATCAAACATAGGAATATCATTTCTTCCATCTCCCATAACTATTATTTCTTCTTGCTTTATTCCTAATTTATCAGCCACAATCTTTATAGCATTTCTTTTACTAACACCATTTTTCATAATGTCTATGTATGCAGTTTCATATTTTTTATCTTTTGTTTTATATAAATAATTACAAATACCTGATGTTTCAATATTCTCCATATTATTTAATTTTTTTATAACGTTTTCTAGTGCTTTTTTATCTCCAATAATTAAACATAATGACTTTAAAATATTTTTATTTTTATTAATTTCTTTTTCTATATTTTTTCCTTCTATTTTCTCATTATTTACATTTATTCCTGAATCAAGAAATTCTCTATCATTTTTAGATTCTACAATTATTTCTCCATCTGTATATATCATCATTACATCTACATGTTCTTCTAGAAATACTTTTCTAATCTTTAATACTTCTTCATTTGAAAAAGAACTTTTATAAATATATTCATTTGTCAAAACATCCTGAACAATTCCACCATTACATGCTATTATATAGTTTCCTAAACTACATGTTTCACTAATATTTCTTGCATATTCCAATTGTCTTCCTGTGGCAATAACTGTTATCACATTTTTTTCATCATATGCTCTTTTTATGGCTTTTAAATTTTCTTGACTTACTTTTTTGTAATCATTTAATAATGTTCCGTCTAAATCTACTACTATCATCTTATACATATAAACCACTCCTATTTATTCTTTTCTAATATATATTTCTCCAGCATATTCTTCTCTGTTTTCAAATTTTTCTAATTTGTTATTTATATAAAATTCTACTTTTAATCCTAATTTTTTTCCTAACTTTTCTGGAATATCAATTGATTTTGGAATGATATATAAACCTTCTCTTCCTTTGTTATTTGAAATTGTATAATGCATTTGTAAGATGCCATTTTCCAATCTCAAATTATAATCATCTATATATTGAATTGGTGATAAATTTCCTAATGATCGTGCTTTGCACATATCAGCTTTATCTGATATAGCTAAAAATGCTGTTATTTCATCAGGATTTTCTCCTCCATTTCCATGATTTTTTATAGGATTTGTAATTTGCATAATATCTTTTTCATTAAGAAAATCGAACTTTTTTAAATAAATCTCTGCAAGTTTAGAGCCATTTTCAGCATGTCCTTTTTTTCCTTTTATCATACCTATATCATGTACTAATCCTGTTACATATCCTAAAATACAAGTATGATTATTACAATTATATTCTTTTAATAATTTATACACATTATTTGCATCTCTATCCATGTGTTTTATTCCATGGTCTAAAGTCACCATATTATTAAACTTAGAAGATATTGCAAACTCATATTCCACTTTTGCTATTTTTTCCATCCATATTTTATATTCTTTATCTTCTATTATTTGGTTCTTTATATTAAGTAATTCGTTCATTTTAATTCTCCGCTATAATATCTAAAACTTCCGGTATTTTTTTTATTTGTACACATTGTATCATTAATTTTTTTAAAATAAAACTATTTTATTTATTAGATTTGTTTTTTCAAAAAATTAAGCGAGCATAATTCTTTTTTATAAGAATTTACTCGCTTAATTTTATAATTTTTGATTAAATAGGAACTATTAGCTCCACATTTTAAAAGAAGTTGTACCTATCTCTCATCTCTCCAAGATATACTCCTTTGGAATCTGTACAATTATGGATATTTTTGTATATCCATATTGCATCTCTTATGTCCTTTTCTCCGTTTTCAAAATAAATGAAGAATGTTTTGGTAGGAAGACATTCGACTTCTTCTTCAAGCCTTAGCTCGAATTTCACATCTGTACAATCCTGCCTATTGTTAAGAACATCGGCAAGATTGCTTAAATCCTCTGATTTTCCACTTTCAAAAGCCTTTTTGATTATTCCTTTAAACTTTGAAATAATCTCAGAATCTTTTGATTTGTAATCAGAGAAATATGCTCTTATCCGCATTATCTCAACGTGTGAGTACTTCTGCAACTTTGTTACGCAAAAGCTTAAGAGCTTAAACAAAATGCTTTCCAATTGCTGTTTTTCTTCGTCATATTCTCCACAGTCCCACCAATCTTTTTCGAAATCTAAATCTACTCTTTTTACTGGCTCAATAAAATCAAGCAGTTTTGAGTTATTTACACCAATTGTTTTCCTCACTTTTCCTAAGATAAAACAATCTTTATCTGGCTTCTTAAAACGTTTGTCAATTGCAGAATATGAAACTACAGCTCTGTTTAAGCTATATTCAAAGATATCCTTACAAGTGGTATCTTTGTAACACAGTTGTAATCGATTCCGGCATGCATCAAAGAAATACAAACGAACTTCTTTCTTTTTCTTTTTATAATATTCTCTTTTGCACTTTTTGAGCATTTGATTAAACTGCATGTTCCATTCTTCGCCTAAAGGAGTTTGAATATTATATGTACTTTCTGTTACATATAATATTAAAGCAAATCCCTGGTCTTCGAGCAACCATTGTGCATTTTCTGATGGATACACATATGGGAATCTATTTTGTGTTCCATCTATATCAAGATCTTCTTCCTTTCTGATTTCAGCATCAGAAAGTATTTTGTATTCCTCGTCAAACAGTGTTACTGCTTCCCGGAAGTTTGGCTCAAATATCATCCAAACATGCTTTCCGAACACTTCCTCGTTATGGCTATAAATGTTTTCGTACATGTCTCTTCCTCCTGTTATTTAAAAAATTTTTGTTTTATAGGTACAACGAAGGATATTATTTCCTTCAAAAATTATGAAATACATATCTATTATATTATTTTTGCAACATTATGTCAATCTAGCTTTACTAGCACTTATCTTTTTATAATAAAGTACCTATTTTTCAAGGCACTTTACTTTGAATTTTCTTTAACTTTCATTTGATTTTCTTGCATAAATTATGTAAAAAATTATTGCTAAAATGCAAACTCCCAATATAACTATTATAATAGTATTAGAACTTGTCTCAGGTAATGTTTCTGTTGTTGCATCATTATCTAACTCATTTATATTAGATGTTTGCTCTTGTGTTAGTATTTCTTCTCCTGCATTTTCTTGTTTTGGTTCTTCATCTAGTATTGGTATTTTTTCTACTATTTCCTCTGAATTTCCTTCTTTATCTAATTTTAGTATTTTTTCTGACATATCCTCAGATTTTGTTTTTTCCTCTGAAATAGGTTTTTTATTTGGTGTTTTTTCTGGTTCTTTATCTTTGTCTGATGTTGGTTTTTTATCTGGTTTCTCTTCTAACTTTTCTTCTTCATCCGGTGCTGGCTCTTTGTCTGGTGTTTCTTCTGTTGTTTCCTCATCATCCGGCGTTGGCTCTTTGTCTGGTGTTTCTTCTGGTGTTTCCCCTTCATCCGGTGCTGGTTTCTCTTCCGGTGTATTTTCTGGTTTTTCCTCTTCATCTGGCACTGGTTCCTCTTCTGGTGTATTTTCTGGCTTTTCTTCTTCGTCTGGAGTTGGTTTCTCTTCTGGTTTATTTCCTGGCTTTTCTTCTTCATCTGGATTTGGTTTTTCATCTGGTATTTCTTCATCTGGCATATCTTCTGGTTTATCCTCCTCATCTGGTATTGGTGTTTCGCTTTCTTCTTCCTTAGTTATATTTTCAAATAAATTTATCATTGCTGCTGTAATAAAATCTCTACCATCTCCATAATTTTCAGTTGCAACTATTTTTACATATTTAGATTTTATATGTTCGTCAAATACAATCATTTTTGGATCAGGCGTATCTGCCCAATTCTTTATTGGTGCAGCTTCACTCCAATTTTTTCCATCCATGCTAACAAGTATTTGGCCATCTTTTATTCTACCATTATTCCCAATTTGTCTCGGAACATATTGTAATGCTGAGAGATTTTTTGGTTCATCTAATTCTATTATAATAAATCTTTCTGAATCATCTCCGTTCCAACTGCTATGCCATATAGTATTAATGTTACCATCAATTACATTTACTGCTCCTTCTTTTTGACCTAATTCTTCACTAGATACTTGAAAAATAGATAAATTATCAATAGAAATATATTTTTGTTTATCTGAATCATTATCTTTTGTAAAATTATAGATTAATTCATCACTAGGTAAGTATACTCCTGTTGCTCCCATCCTTACAATAACTGTTTTGTCACCTGTTAAATCTGGAATTTTTTCTTTAAAAGTTGTCCAACGATCATTTTTATTATATTTCCATTCCATTTTATCTGTGCTACCTATTACTTTATTTTCCAAGTCATTATTATAAAGGTTTGTTGGAGTTTTTCCTTTAATGATATCTATCTTATAAATATTTTCATCATCGTAATTTGCTCCTACAATATGCACTAAAATATCATTTTCAGCTGTAATGCTTTCTAATTCCTCATTTGTTAATTGTACTTTATGTTCATGTGTTTGAATCCATGTTTCTTGATTATTTAAACTATATTCCCAAGCAACTCCCACTCCTTCAAATCTGCTACCAAGTACAATTGCTCCAGCATTTTCTCCATCAAATGAGAATGTAGCAATTTCTGTATCTGTATTTCCTAACAAGTAATTGGCTACTTCACGCACTGCCACTTCTTGTATTGTTTCTTTACTCGTAACTTTTGTTCCTTCCGTTAATGTTTTTGTTAATAATACATTTAAAGATACTGTATATTCTGTCTCTTTTATTGATGGCTCTATTAGCTTTAATAAGTCATGCATTGGAAGCGGATAATATTTTAAGCTGTTTGATATTTCTTGTGCAAGCATATATTTTTCTTCATCTGTTTTTGTATTATCAGATTTGTATAAATTTACTAATCCAAGCCAAGCATCAAAGTTAAGAGGTTGAACTTCAATAGCTCTTCTATATATTTTATATAATTCTTCTTTATTATCTTTATATGTATTTGCAAGCATTAATATTTCTTCCGATTTTTCATAATTTTCAAAATCATTTAAAGCACCTTGTGCTAATAAAATATAAGGTACTGGATATTGGCTAGCATAATTACCATTTCCCCAGCCATTTGGCATTCTAATTGTCAACTTTTCTGTTTTTCCAGACTGTTGCCAACCAGAAATATCATTGTATAAATTCCAAATTCCATTTCCTTTATTATCTAAAGAATAATATATATATGCTGCATGTCCTGGTTGACTTACCACACTTGAAGGAACACCATAAGAGCCCCATATATTTGATCCTGTCTTTGAAAGTGCACCACATACTCCTCCTTCTTCAAATACAATCCATAATTTAGGGAAACCTTTTTTATATGTTATATTATATTTTGATAGATTGTATTTTTTGTTCCATTTTTCGTAATTTGAAGAATCATAATATTCACTTCTAGAATAGTCATATCCAAATGTATACTCTATATAACTGTATGGATTTTTACTATTTTTTTCTGTTGTATATGCATTTAACCATTCAATTTCTTCATCATCTATAATATTATTCATAACAAAACGCATTTCTTCAATTGTTAAAGATTCAAATATTTTGTTATCCATTTTCCCTTCTTGATGCATTTTCTTAAAAATTTCATAACGAGTAACCGCATTAGAATTGTTTGGATCATTCGGATTATTTGTCATTCCTCCTGCCCATAAACCAACATCAGTTGAATGAGTTAATGATAAAGTAATCATCATTCTGCGATATAAATCTTTTAAACTTGTTCCATTTGAAGTTATTTTTTCGTTATTTAAATCATCTTTATATGTATCATATAATTGCGAAAGAATTCTTAATGATTCTATATAACTACCATCTGGCTCTCCACCAATTATATAAAGTCTAAGATTATCTACATCGTTCATTAGCCAAGAAATAACATTATAATTTTCATTACTATATCTTACAAATTGTTGTAATAAATCATATCCTATATTTTTAACAAATTCTCTTTGCAATAATATTAGTTCATATTCTCCAGTTATTTCTTGATCAACTGACTGTTTTTTTATCTTTTTATCATATTCTTCAACAGTTTTGATAAAATTAACTTCTGTTTTATCTTCCTCGTATCCTTCTTTTATTAATTTAGCATCTGCATAAACTGCTTCATCATACCATGTAGACCAAAAATCTCCAGGATATTCTTGGTTTTCATCTGCAACTAATTTTAAATAATTTGAATCTTTGATATTTATCTTTATAAATGGTGCATCACTCCACCCATACAGAATATCTGAATTAAATTTTTCTTCCCAATATTCACCATCATTAGATGTATAAATATAAAATTTTACTCCTGTATTAAAGTAATCACTTTGCTCACTTGAATCAATACCAATATATGAAGTAAAGTAATCATAATCGTATTTTCTTAAATCATAGACGATTTCTGATGTAGCCCAAGCGCATATTCCCTTTAGAAATGGTTTTTCAGTTCCATTAATGTTTAATGTAATGAAATCGCTATTTTGATTTTTATCTAAAAGAATTGAATAATCACTTTGAGCAAATGATTTATCATTTAGATAGGAAATATTAGACAAATAAACATAATCAGGATTTTCAGTTGTTTGTGATATTGCACCATAACTACTGTTTTTTAATGCTAAAATCATCACTATAACAATTCCAAATATAAATAATGCTCTTCTTTCTTTTAACATTTTTATATTCCCTCCTTTAGATACAAAGCATTATTTATATGTTAACAAATTTACATAATTGATTCAATGGATAATTTTCCCATGCTTTTTGAAATATAATTTGTTTTGCTATGTATTGTGAAATGTATTATTAGCTCTTTCTTGTCTTTTACTAATATTATTTGTTTTTCATAGTTTAAATTTTTTATAGAACAATTTTTTTTTTGCTTTAAAAATGCAAAATAGCAAAGAAATTAGTTTTTTCTAATCTCTTTGCTATTTTTTCGTGCTGTAATTTTGAAAAGCATTTTTTTATTTTCAATTTAATAATTTTTCTATTCATATTTTCTTCAATCATATAATTCACTATTTTAAATAATTATATTTTTTACTTACAATTATTCATTTTCATCCCTTCGCCAATTTTATATCTTTCATATCCTAAACACTTATTCGGCACTGCATCCTTAATTTTCCACTTTTCAATTTTCCTTTGTATACAATATATATCCAAGTTTGTTCTTTATTATATCTATCATCAAAAGTGGTAGCATAGGTTGATGTAATAAATTCCTCTATTTCTATATTTGCTTCTATTCCATCTTCTTCTACAGTCTCTCTATTTAATGCTATTTTAAAATCAATATCACTTTCTTTAACTCTTCCACCTATTGTTTCCAATTTTAGTCTTTCATCTCTACAAGCCGTTCCTCTTCTTTGAAAGATTATATTGTTATCGCTATCAAAAGCATATATAATGCAACTTCATAATCTTCTGATATATCATAGTTATTTTTTTTTAACTTCTTTTAATTCTTTCATATCTTTTATTTCTTTTGTAAATAATTCCATTATATTTCCTCCATTCTATTCGTAATTTTTTAGCTTTTCTAGTGATTTTACATTTGTTATTTTTATATTCTTTAATCTAATTCATTTCCCAATTCATTTAGTTTATCAATTTGTTCTTCATTCAATAATGCAAAATAATATGTTTGATAATCTTCAAAAACAACTATTCTATACTTAAACTCTTTTAAATATTCGTTAATTACATTTGTATCATTTATTATTGTGTCAAGTGATTCTTTTCTACGCTTTTTTATTTTCTCATCATCAAATCTATATATCATTTCTGGCATTATTTTAAAATCTATCTGAAATTTTTCTAATAATTTATTGATGCTATAACATAATAGACTCGCATTGCCTCTATACATATTATTTGTTTGTTTTATGATGTAACTATCTTTTTTTAATTTTTCTAACATTTCATGTATATTATGGAAGTAACTCTCATGACTTCCTAGCCTATAATTTGAAATAATATAAGCCATTTTTCTTATTATAGCGTTATCTTCTAAATTTGTTACTGTATATACATAGCCATCAAAAATAAATTCTCCATATTTTTCTTCAAATTCTGTTTTCTCTTTCTCTACTTTTTTTGATTCTCTATTTTCTATTTTTTTCTGAATAAAATATAACGCTTCACATATAGCAATACTTATTCCTGAAAGAATAAAAACTATTGTAGTGATATTGCAAACAATATCATCTGTTTTATTTTCTTTTATACATATTCCCAATATTGCAAAACTAATAAAGCATATCATTCTTACATTATATTGACTTCTTTTTAATTTTTCAGAATCGCAGTTTACTTTTGCAAATAATTTATGTGTATTACTTAATATTCTAATAGCAATAAGCCCAATAACATATATGTATAAAGATGTTCCTTCTAATGGAAAAAAAATAATACCAATTAAATAAGCAATCCATATCAATATTTCTTTAACATTATTTTTCAAAATTTTCATCATATTCTCCTAATCTATCTATTTCTTCTAATTTATCAAATGAAACAATACTCATATGTATATCTCCATTATTGTTTTTTTCAATATTAATTGCTTCTAAATTAAAATTATTTAATATATTGATAATTACATTTAAATCATGTCTTAATGTTGAATAATCATTAGCTCTTCTAATTTTTATAAATTCATAATCTCTTTTATATATTTCATCTTCACTTATAAACAAATCATATCCTAGTTTATTTAATAATTCATTTACACTTTTTAATAATTCTTCTGTTTTTGTTTCCAAGCTTATTCTAACAGTGTAATTTTCTATTAATGTGTTTTCATCACAATTCTCTGTTTTACCATTGCTTAATATTTGAGCATATTGATTCATATTTTCCTCTTTCAATAGTACACTTATAATTTTTACTCTTTCTTCTGGTCCATATCTTTTTTCTCTTGTTTTACATATAATTATATATATTAATACAATTATAAAAATTACTACTAATATTGATACTAATACTATTGGGAGTATAATTTTATTTTCACTATCAATTATTCCATATATTACTCCTATGATTGCTACAATAATTATCCATATATATTTTTTCTTGTCCAAGAAATTTCCTCCCTATTTCTAAAATTATTTATCTCATAATCAATTGCAATATTTTTTTATCTATCCTTTAGTTGTAACACTGCTACACATTCCACATGGCTCACATACAGTCTGTAGATAGTTTTGGCTTGCCTCGTATGATGACTGTTGATTTTCTTGATTTTGAACTGCTGAGTTTTTCTCAATTGTTGAATCTTCGCACTTGATTTCGTTTCCAGATTTTAGAATAAAAGTTATTACTCTTGGATTATTCTTTCCATTTGTTTCTTTTTCTCCTATAATAACTTTTTCTATCATTAATTCAAAAACATCTTTATCAAATTCTTGCATAATTTCGTTGTCTTTAAATAAAGTTTTAAACTTGTTTAATCCCTGATTTAAACTAATTGAATCTTCTAACTCTAGTTGCAAATGTTCTTGCTCTTTCTCTATACTATTTATTTTGTTTTGTAATTTTGCTTTCTTTCCTTGTAATGTTCTTAATGTTATTGTTCCATTTAAGTTTAAATCAATTAGTTTGTCTATCTTTTCTTTTAATATTTGCTTTTCTTCCTCTAGTCTTTTAACAGAACTTTCGTTGGTTTCTTCTTGCATAATTTCTTCCATTTCATTTAAGAATGTTTGGATTAATTCTTTGTTATTATTACATAATAACTTATAACTTTCGGTAAATGCTTCTTCTATAATACTTTCTTTCATAGCTTTACAATGTGGGCAGTTTTCTTTTCCATGTTTTACAAATTCCATGCAATGCCATACTGTTATACTATTTTTCGTTCCAGAGTGCCAATTTCTTCTTGTTAATAAACTACCACAAAACCCACAATATAATCTACTACTAAAAGGATATTTTCTGCTAAAATTACCTTTTCTTCTTCCAGAGCCTCGTACTCCTCCTCGTTTTTGTAAAATTTCTTGTGCTTGGTTAAACATTCTTTCAGAAATAATTGGCTCATGATGTTCTTGTATGTAATATTGGTTTTCTTCTCCCATATTGACTACTCTTCTATGTGAAATTGGATCTGTTGTATATGTTTTTCCTTGTAAGACATCTCCTTTGTATTTTTCGTTTTTCAAGATACCTCTTATAGTTGATTCATGCCATTTCTTTTTGCCTGTTGGTGTTTTATATTTCATATTGGTTAGTTCTTTTGCAATTGTTGTGCAACCTACTCCTTGGCAGTATCTTTCAAAAATATATCTTACTATTTCTGCTTCTTCATAATTGATTGATATTTCTTTTGTGTCCTTATCATATACATATCCTAGACATCCATTATATCCAATTAGTTCTCCTCTTTTTTGTTTCATTTGTAATCCCAATTTTACATGCGAAGAAATATTTTCGCTTTCTTGCTGTGCCATTGCACTTAAAACTGTTAGCATTATTTCTCCAGATATTTCTAAAGTATTGATATTTTCTTCTTCAAAATAAATAGCAATTCCTTTTTCTTTCAATCCTCTTACATATTTTAGAGTATCAACTGTGTTTCTTCCAAATCTTGATATTGATTTTGTAATTATCATATCAAATTTGTTGTTTGTTGCATCTTGCATCATTTTCATAAACCCATCTCTTTTGTAGTCTAAAGTTCCTGTTATACCTTCATCTGCATAAATACCAACATATTTCCAATCACTATTTGCTTTTATTTTTTCTTCATAATACTTTAGTTGAGAATT
>CALYAJ010000027.1 GCA_944393485.1 uncultured Clostridia bacterium | reverse complement strand
GATGAAGTAAAACAAGCAATATTTGATAATGGAGGAATTGCAATTGGAATATTATCACCAAATGACGAAATATTATACGTAGGAAACGATTGGAAAGATTACGAAGATAAAATAAGAAAAGAAGAAATAATAAATGAGTTAAATTTGTGTGACGGTGTTGTTTTGCAAGGTGGGATAACATGCGAAGCATATGAAAGTTGGATTGCCAAATATTGCTATGATAATAATATTCCAATACTTAGGATTTGTGCTGGGCAAAATGCAATAGCAAGAGGTCTTGGAGGAGCAACCTTTAAAATCAGTAATGCAGAAAAACATGATAGAAGTTTTGATGAATATGTGCATAGTATAAAGATTAATAAAGAGTCAAAATTTTATTCAATTATTCAAAAAGAAGAAATAATGGTAAATTCAAGACATAAAAATTCAATAAAAGAATGTCCTAAATTAAATAAAGTTGCGTTTTGTGAAGATGGATATGCAGATGTTATTGAAGATCCTAATAAAAATTTCTATATTGGTGTAAGATTTCATCCAGAAAGTTTGTATAAAAAAGATGAAAATATGAATAATATTTTTAAAGCTTTTTTAGAAAAATGTAAGAAAAAATAAAAAATTAATTAAGCAAGAGAAAAACATTCAAAAACTATATTTCTAAAGTTATGAATGTTTTTAATTATTTTTGTTATATAAAAGTCTAGACAATGAAGTCAAAGATTTCGATGGTGTCTTAATTATTTACCTTTATCCAATTTTGGAGTATTATCAACATTTTTAAAACTTAAATACCACGACATTCCATTTCTGTTTTTATCTATATTTTCATTTCTTTTTTGTAGTTCCTCAAAAGTTCTAGGAGGAGGAATTATCATTGGATTACCGGGAATCCAGTTAGCAGGAGTCATGCAAGATGTTTTTTGTGAATATTGTAATGCAGTTACAGTTCTTAAAATCTCTGGAATATACCTTCCAATATTCATTGGATAAATTAAAATGGTTCTAATAATTCCTGTGTCATCAATTATAAAAACATTTCTAACAGTTTCAGAATTACTAACATCGTTTGAAATCATCCCATATTTCCTAGCCAAACTTCCTGTACTATCTGCAATTATTGGAAAATTAACAATTAGTCCAGTTTTTAAATAGATATCATAAAGCCATGCTAAATGAGAATTTAAACTATCTATACTAATTCCTAAAAGTTCTGTATTTATTTTCTTAAAATATGTATATGCCTTTGCAAATCCTATTATTTCTGTAGTACAAACAGGTGTAAAATCACCAGGATGGGAAAAGAATACAAGCCATTTACCTTTATAATCAGAAAGTTTAACATTTCCGCATAGTAGATAATGCTTCAAAATCTGGAGCTTCCATACCTATTTTTAAATTATTATTCATCATAATTTCGTAATCCATAAAAACCTCCATTCAAGAAATCGCAAACTATTATAAATGCAATATTTAAACTATATATAATAATATATGCGCGAATATTAGATATGTTAATAGATTATATTAAAAATTGTAATAGCAAAAGAAATTGAACTTTATGTTAATTAGTGGTAAAATAATATACGTAACAAGCAAAACATTTTTTTATAAACAGGAGGAAAAAATATATGCGGAGAGAAAAGCATATAACAATCAAAGCAACTTTATTGGCACTGATTTCAGTGGTAGCAGGAACATATATGCTCTATAACATTGATAATTTTATCAATTTATTGGCACATAGTGAAGTCCTAAAAGAAATGAATCCTTCTATGGTAATCTTCTTAAAGGATATGAGCCGGATAGCTCTATTGCTTATGTTCATACTGTCAATGCTGACTTTTGGCAAGAATTATGACCAACTGTCGTTCCTCAACATATTCATTTCATTTATGTTAGGATATTCATTTGGTACATTATGTGGTCTGATACGTTATTATTTCTTCAGCCAATACTACGGTACTGTCGGAATGCGAATTGTAGAATTGATTTTGATATTCTTTATGTTCGCAGTTCCTCACAGGATGTATTCCATGAAGAGGTACGACATTGAGGAGCCAAAACCACCAAGGGAGCATCGGGTCAAAAAGTGCTTATAGTAACTTGTAAACCTGTGATTTGAATCTGCTTGTGATAAGCTATATTTAAGTTGCAATCGGATTCACGGCAAACGCTTAAGCAAAAAAGCTTAGGCGTTTGTTGCATTTTACAATATCATATAAAAAATTAATAGTCGAATAAAAAGATAAAAAAAGTTCAAACTAAAAATAGGGAGGTATGTAAAATGGAATGTAATCAAAAAATAAATTGTTCAGTAGGAAGTTGTAAATATAATGATATAACTACTCAAGAATGTAAATTAAAAGCAATTAATATAATGCCACAAGTAGGAGTAAATACAGGTAATGAAAAAGAAACAATGTGTGTAAGTTATAAGAAGAATTAATGATAGGGACGTTTAAAACGTCCCTTAATTGAATCTGCAAAGTTTTACTTGGCAAAATGTATTTCTTATTGAATAGGAAAAATCGCCAGATTTTTACGTATATAACAAGGTTAAGTTACCTATATTCGTGCGATTTCGAAGCAATCTGTACATGTGGCGAAGCCACTTTTCTTATAAATTTCTATCTCTTAAATTTTGTAGAATTTGTTTATTTGCATCTTTTCTCTTTAGATCCTCACGTTTGTCATATAATTTTTTACCTTTAGCAATAGCAAGTTCTAATTTTACTAAACTTCCCTTAAAATAAATACTAAGAGGAATTAAAGAATATCCTTTTTGATTAACTTGTCCAATAAGCTTAAAAATTTCTTTTTTATGTAATAATAATTTTCTTTTTCTTAATGGATCTTTATTAAATATATTTCCATGTTCATATGGACTTATATGCATACCATATACATAACATTCACCATTTATTATTTGAGCATAACTATCTTTTAGATTTATTTTACCAAGTCTTATTGATTTAATTTCTGTACCAGATAAAACAATACCTGTTTCAATAGTATCTATAATTTCATAATTATGTCTTGCAGTAGGATTTTTTGCAATAAGTTTAGTATTCACAAATATAACCTCCATTTTTGTATAATCATTAAACAAAATTATAACATGGAATAAAAAAAAGTAAAATAGCAAAATTGGCATAAATGCCAATTTTACTATTCATTATGATTTCTTTTAACAAGATACCAAACTAAAAAAGCAATAGCAGCAACAATAGCAGCTACAATTATCCATGACCAAACAGTACCATTAGAAAAAGCACTAGTCACAGTATCTGTTGCAGTTCTTGTTGCATTATAAGCTCCACCTTGAATATCTTGTGACATATCCCTAGCACCATTCATAAAATCTTTAGATTGTTCTTCTGTTTTTGTAACTATATTATCAGACATATCACGAACAGCATTAGAAGTATCCTGTATAACATTTTCTGTATGACCAACACCATTTTTTGTAGATTCAGCAGCTTTTTGAAGCATGTTATTATCTGCAAAAACATTACCACTTATAAAAATAATAATTACAGCAGAAAATATAATTAAAGAAATCTTTTTAGCCATGTTAGCCATTATATTACCTCCTGCTAAAAATTGAAGTTAAAAAAACCTCAATATTAGTATAAAAAAATACAAAAAAAATATGCAAAAATTGAGCTTTTTTGCATATGTAAAATATAACAAAAAAACCAATCATAATTGATTGGTTTAATGATTTAATCTGATTAAAATTGCAATACTAAGTAATACAAGTAAAATTCCTAAAACAATTAGGAAAATATTTAAAATATTTGAGAAATTTAATGTATCAGAACTTTCAGATGATGTTTCTGAATAATCTTCAGTAGGAGTATAATCAGCACTTATTGTATCTGTTTCAGTAGTAGCACCATCCGTACTAGCAACTTCTTCAGAAGTTGCAGATTCATCAGAAGAAGTAGTTATATCTGCAGGGGAATCTTCAGTAGTTGTTCCTGAATCTCCAGCAATATTCATATCTATATCAGTATCAGTTGCGAAAACATTACTAAAATTCAATAAAAACAAAGTTACTAAGACTATTGGTATAATTAAAATTAATTTTTTCATCATATGTTAAACCCTCCTAAAAATGTATCTATAATTTATTATCTAATCATATGATATAATCATACACAAAAAGCAGAAAAAAGTCCATAAGAAATATAAAAAAATCAAAAAAATATTGACAATAAATTTTATTAAATATATCTTAAAGTTAGAATGGAGGTAAAAATGGAAGAAATATTAAAAAGAAAAGAATTTGAAATATATAGAGGATTAAGTAAACCAACATTAAAAATAATATTATTTTATTTAGAAAATAAATTATTAGAATTGTATGAGCAAACGGATCAGGAAAAGGAAAGAAATGTTTTAAGATATGCGGCAATAAAAAGCTGTATGGCCTCAGAATATAATTACTTAGAATATTTTATGAACGCATATTATAGAATAGATTTAGATACTTCAAGAAATGTATATGAAGAAGAAATCGGAAAACCAAAGCCTATATGTAAAACTTGTAAATTAGAATATTGTATTAAATATTTAGTAAGCAATTTATTATATATTGTTCAAAAAATAAATTCAGAAGAACATGTTTTGATAGATTCTATAAAATTAATAAAATATTTATTAAATGAAAATGAAGAGCATTATAACAAAGAAAGTCTAGATTTTTCTAATGTAGATACTGTGCAATTAATGTCTATAGAATTAATTTTAAAAAATGGGCTAGTAAAAATAATAAATTATGATTCTGAAACAAATATAGTAAAAGCAAATATATTAAATCTTAATGTTATAGGAAATTATACATATTATATAACAAAATTTTATGATTTCTTTAATAACCAATATAGAGAAACGGTTGAATATAACATATTAGAATTAGAAGAAAAAATGGATGATATGCAAGAAAGATTGGTATATTATGCATATTTAATGCAAATAAAAAATATAGATGTTATTTCGGCAATTGAAGATTATTTAAAAAATAAAAATACTGAAAGAATGAATAATAGGAGTAAATATTTTAATAAAAGATATTTAAAAAAGGTTGATGATCTTCCTTGTAATGAAGATATAAAAAAACAAATAAAGAAAATTTTTAATTATATATTAAATTATAATTATGTTTCTTCAACTCCATATATTCCATTAAATATAGTTATATATACTGAAGATAGAGATTTGGTTGGAAGAATTACAGATATTATTGGTGAATATATGTGGTATTTTCGCTATATGAAAAATACTATGAAATATTATGAATATTCAATGAATGAAATAATTGCAGATAAAAGTTTAATAAATAGAATGTTTTTAGATAATGTAAACGGAAAAGTAACTCCAAAAGTTGGATTATTAAGAATCATGGATTTTCAAAATATAATCTTTGAAACACAAAAGGATCAAAACATAATATTAAATCTTTTAACTGAAAAAATATTAAAAAACAATTCAAGAATGTGTACAGTTATATATGGCAAAAAAGAAACTATAAAAAATATTTTAGATAAATACCCAATATTATCTGAAAATTTATTTAATATACAATTAGATGTGGATGAATTAAGCATTAATGAAGTATATAAAATTATAATTGAAAGATTAGAATTAACTGAAGATTTAACAGAAGAAATAAAAAATAAAATTTATAATTATATTAAACTAAGCTATGGTAGTAGTGAGCTAAAAAATACTGAATATGCCAAAGTTTTATATAATAAAATTATTTTAAATGAAAACAGTTTATATAGTAATGATAAAAACAATATATTAAAATTAGAAGATATACCTAACTTATATAATGTAAGAGATTTACCAGATATCTTATCAGACTTAAATCATTTGATTGGCTTAATGAAAATAAAAGAACAAATTAATGATTTAATAAGTTTACTAAAATTTAATAAAAAAGCCAATATAGATATTTCTAAGTTTAATTTACATATGGTATTTACAGGAAATCCAGGAACTGGTAAGACAACAGTTGCTAGACTCTTAAGCGATATTTTATATAATTTAGGATATACTAAAAAGAATAAATTAGTGGAAGTATCAGCAAAAGACCTTATTGCAGAATATGTAGGACAAACTGCAGGAAAAACATATAATGTATTAAAATCTGCCTTTGGAGGAGTATTATTTATAGATGAAGCATATTCAATAATAGGCAGTGATTCAAATGCATCTTTTGCAAATGATTGTATGACAACAATTTTAAGAGTGCTAGAAGACCAAAGAGATAATTTAATTGTTATTTTTGCCGGATATGAAAAACAGATGGAAAGTTTCATAAAATTTAATCCAGGTCTAAAATCTAGGATAGGATATACAATTAAATTTGATGACTATACAAAACAAGAATTGATAGATATATTTAAACAATTAGTAGAAAAAGATGGTTTTAAAATTACAGAAGAGGCATTGCAGAAAGTAGAGTATATAATAGAAGAATCAAGTAAAGTAGAAGGATTTGGAAATGCAAGATATGTAAATAAAATATATCAGGATATATTAATAGCTCATTCTAGAAATGTAGAAGACATAGATGATATGGAAAGTTTAAAGACATTAACAGAAAATGATATTATAGAAGAAAAATTAATAGTAAAAACAAATGGACGTAAAATAGGATTTTAGAGATAATTTAGCAAATGATTGACCAATAGGGATTTATGGCTTGCTATAAGTATTTAGGGACAATCTTAAAATAAATTTAAATATAAAATTTATTTTACAGAAGAAAGATAGGAAGAAGAAATGGATGAAGATAAATATTATACATATATATTAAGATGCACGGATAATTCATTATATACAGGAATTACAACAAATTTAAGAAGAAGAATGGATGAGCATTTTTCTCAAAACGAAAAATGTGCTAAATATACTAAAAGACATAAAGCAAAAAAACTAGAGGCGGCTTGGACATCTTCAAACAGAAAATTTGCATCTAAATTAGAATATCAAATAAAACATTTGCCAAAGCAAGCTAAAGAGAACATTATAAAAGATAATGAAAATTTACAAATTTTAAATGAAAAGATAGAGATTGATGAGTACCTAAGAATTGAACTATAAGTTTATAAGTAGATGTAAAAAATAAAGGGGGTTTGAAAATATGGATAAATCAGCATTTTTTAAATTATCATATGGACTATATATTATTACAACAAAATATGAAGAGCATTTTGCAGGATGCGTAGTAAATACAGTAGTTCAAACCACAGCAGAAGAAAGACCAAAATTATTAGTTGCTGTGAACAAAGAAAATGATACAAATACTACTATGAAAAAATCTAAAAAAGTAAATATTTCAGTACTATCACAAGATGCAGATATGCTTTTGATTGGAAAATTTGGATTTAGAAGTAGTAAAGATTTTAATAAATTAGATGGAACTGAATATTTAACAGGAAATAATGGAATTCCAATTGTAACACAAGCTGTATCATCATATATAGAGGCAGATGTAATAGATGAAATAGATTGTGGAACTCATACAATATTTGTACTAGAAGCAACTGATGCAAAAATTTTAAATGATAAACCAGTATTAACATATGACTATTATCATAATGTAATAAAAGGAAAAACACCACCAAAAGCATCATCATTTAGTAATTAGAAGGAGAAAAAAATGTTAAATATAGGATGTCATTTATCAATATCAAAAGGTTATGAATACATGGGAAAAGAAGCTTTAAAAATAAATGCAAACACTTTTCAGTTTTTTACAAGGAATCCAAGAGGAGGAAAAATTAAAGAGCTTAATAAAGAAGATATAGATAAATTATTAAAAATTATGCAAGAAAATAATTTTGCAAAAATATTGGCACATGCGCCATATACAATGAATTTATGTTCAGATAAAGAAGATATACGTGAGTTTGCGAAAAACATGATGAAGGAAGATTTAGAAAGAATGGAATATATACCAGGAAATATGTATAATTTTCATCCGGGAAGTCATGTTGGACAAGGTGTAGAAAAAGGAATTGAATATATAGTTAAAGCTTTAAATGAAGTACTTACAGAAGAACAAAATACAATAGTATTATTAGAAACAATGGCAGGAAAAGGAACAGAAATAGGAAGAAGTTTTGAAGAATTAAAAACAATAATGGATAAAGTTAAATTAAAAGATAAATTAGGAATTTGCTTAGACACTTGCCATATTAATGATGCAGGATATGATGTTAGTAATATTGACAAAGTATTAGAAGAATTTGATAAAATTATAGGATTAAAATATTTAAAGGCAATACATTTAAATGATAGTATGAACGAAAGAGGTAGTCATAAAGATAGACATCAAAAAATAGGTGAAGGAACAATAGGAATAAAAAATATCGAAAAAATTATAAATAATCCTATACTAAAAAAATTGCCATTTTATTTGGAAACTCCAAATGATTTAGATGGATATGCAAAAGAAATAGAACTATTAAGAAAATTATATGTATGATAGGAGTGAAAAAATGCTTTCTGTAATGGAGGTAAAGAAGAAATTACCAAAAGATTTTATAGAAAATTTATACGAACTACATTCTCCATTAGTTGCTGACGAAATTTTAGCTGGAATGTCAGGCAAGAGAAATACAACATTAAGAGTAAATACATTAAAATATAATATACAAGATTTAATGAGGCATTTTAGAGAGATAAATATTAAGTTTGAGAGAGTAAATTTTTATGAGGATGCTTTAATAATTAAAAATGCAAATGAAAAAGATATTCAAAAACTAGAAATATATCAAAAAGGATATATTTATTTGCAAAGTTTATCTAGTATGGTACCACCATTAGTTTTAGGAGTTAAGGAAAATGAAAATATATTAGATATGGCATCAGCACCTGGTAGTAAAACAACACAAATTTCAGCAATGATGAAAAATACAGGTCATATAATTGCAAACGAATTAGATAAAATAAGATGTGAACGTTTAAAATTTAATATAGAAAATCAAGGTAGTAAGAATGTAGAAGTAATAAATGGATATGGAGAAAAATTAGGAGATAAATATCCTGAAAATTTTGATAGAGTTTTATTAGACACACCTTGTAGTGGAGAAGGAAGATTTATTGCAGAAATAGCAGGTTCATATAGAAACTGGTCAAAAAAAACAGTAAAGGAACTTTCTAAACTACAAAGAAAACTTATAAAAAGTGGATACAATGCATTAAAGCCAGGAGGAATAATGGTATATTCTACATGCACATTAAATTTGGAAGAAAATGAAAATATTTTAGAATGGGCATTAGAGAACTTAAATTTAAAAATGATGGATATAGATATTAAAGTAAAAGGAGCAATTTCTGGAGATAGTCTAAATAAAAAATTAGGAATAGAAAAATCCATAAAAATTTTGCCTACAAAAGAAATGGAAGGTTTTTTTGTAGCCAAATTAAGGAAAGTGTGATATAATAGTTATGCTAAAAAAAGTAGAAAAGAGGTAAAAATTATGGCAAAAAAAACAATAACACGGAAACAAGAAAACATGGTAAAAGCTGCTTGTGAATTTTTCGCGGAAAATTATACAAAAGGCTTTTATGAGGAAGTCGGAGATCTTGTTTCAAGAGACATGGCAGAATTAAGTTGCTGTGTATTATGGAAACGGGACGAAAAATTTGAGAAAATTTGCCAAAACCACGGAATAGAGCCTGGCAAAAAAGAAGTGGTAATCACAAGAGGGGCTGTTCGTGGAACTCACAGTTGGTCAAAAGAACCAACTGAATACTTATATTATTAAAGAATAAGCAAGAATTTTGCTGATTCTTTGTAAAAAAACACTGTATCGGATACCCGATACAGTGTTTTTGGTGTTATAATGAATTAAATCTTTTTGGAAATTTAGAGACTAAAAAGTATAAAAAGTATATTGATACAAAATGTAAAATATAGTTGACGTAATTTGAAATAGATGTTACAATAAAAATATGTTTTAAGAGTTTATCTAAGAGTAATAACTTGAGCGGTAAAGGGCAATTATAAATTGCTTACACTTAAAGTAAGAAATAAAGTCTTGCAAAGGAGTCTTAAAAAAGATTTTTTGCAAGGCTTTATTTTTATATTTGGCTTTGCTTAATATATAGCCCACAAAACGAAATCAAATATTTTGATAGTTGCTTAATGGTATAGGAAACACTATGAAACGTTTTGTTTTGCAACACAAAGTGAAAATATTTTATTTTCAAAAGAAAAATCGGCAAAATTCTATGTATACAACAATATTTGTGTGTATTTAGAAAATATTAATAAGAAAAAATAGAAGGGGGGAGGAATAAAATGGAGTATACTTTTAGAAAATATGAAGATAAAGATTTAGAATATTTATATCAAACCAAAAAAGATTTATTTAAATGGTATGTAGAAATAGCATATGGACCATGGGACGATAAATTTCAGCTAGAATTTTTTATAAATTTTATAAATGAAAAAAGGAAATATATTAAAGTAATAATGTATGAAAATCAGACAATTGGTATGTTTACCAATTATATTAATGAAAATGGTGAAGATTTAATAGATTTATTTTATATAGATAAAAAATATCAAGGAAAAGGAATTGGAACACAAATATTAAAAGAACAATTAAAACAAGATGAAGAAAACAATGTAAATACTGTTTTACAAGTATTTAAAGATAATCCTGCCAAAAGATTATATGAAAAAGTCGGATTTAAAATTTATGATCAAACAGAATATCATTATAAGATGATAAGGGAAATAAAAAGGGGCGAAAAAGATGATAAAGCTAATTAAACCAAGTGAAAAATATTTTTTACAATATAAAGAGATGATGGATGAATGGCTAATGGAAGGAAGTAGAGTAGACCCATGGCCATTGGACTTAAAATATCATAATAAAGAATATTTTAAGCAAATGTTAAAAAGAGTTCAAGAAGCAGAAATAGGAGAAAATATAGAAGAATATCCGTCATCAACAACATATTGGCTATATGAGGATGAAAAAGATATTATAATCGGTTGTTCTAACTTAAGACATTATTTAAGAGGTGAAACAGAAAAAATATGGGGACATATAGGTTATGGTATTAGACCATCACAAAGAAGAAAAGGATATGGAAAGCTTTTGCTTAAACTTACATTAGAAGAAGCTAAAAAAAGAGGGTTAGATAAAGTTTTATTAGCTGCATATGTTGGAAATATTCCATCATGGAAACTTATGGAAAAATGCGGAGGAAAATTTGAAAAAATAGTATATGAAGAAGAAACAGGATTACCTGCAAAAAGATATTGGATAGATATAAAATAAGGGGGAGTTATAATGGCAAAATTTGTATTAATATGTGGTCCACAAGCAGTTGGAAAAATGACAGTAGGCCAGGAACTTGCTAAAATAACTGGGCTAAAATTTATGCATAATCATGAAACAATAGATTTACCATTAAAATTTTTTGAATATAAATCAGAGCAAAGAGAAAGATTAACAGAATTATTTAGATTTTCAATCTTTGAAGAAGTTGCCAAAAGTGATTTAAAAGGAATGATATTTACATTAATGTGGGCATTTGAAATGCAAGAAGATTGGGATTATGTACAAAGAATAAAAAATTTGTTTGAGAAAGAAAATGGCGAATTTTATGTAGTAGAGCTAGAAACAACATTAGAAGAAAGATTAAAAAGAAATAAAACAGAAAATAGACTAAAAAATAAACCAACAAAAAGAGATTTAGAGTTTAGTGAAAAGGAATTATTAAAATCATTAGAAAAACATAGACTAAATTCATATGAAGGAGAAGTAAAATATAAAAACTATATAAAAATAGACAATACAAATATATCGGCAGAAGATACAGCTAAAATAATAAAAGAAAAATTTAATTTATAGATAATTTAGAATTTTAAAACAAGAAAGTTTGAAACAATGAATTTTAAGGAAAACAATGAATAGGAGTGATAAAAATGTATTACAAAAAATTAATAGGAGAAAATATATATCTAGCTCCAAGAATGTTAGAAGATGCAGAAAAATTTGCAGAGTGGTTTAATGATTTTAAAACGACTGATTATATAGGTAGGAGTTCAAAAATAATGACTCTGGAAAAAGAAAAAGAATATATTGCAAATCACATGGATGATGAAGCATCATTAAATATTGTAACACTTAATGAAGACAAGTTAATAGGGACGATTGGATTAGAGCATTTAGACCATGTAAATATGACAGCAACTCTTGGAATATTTATAGGAGATGAAAAAGAAAGAGAAAAAGGATATGGAACAGAAGCAATTAATCTCATTTTGGATTATGGATTTAATTATTTAAATTTAAATAATATAAAATTAGATGTTGTAGAATTTAATAAAAGGGCAATTGCATGTTATAAAAAATGTGGATTTAAAGAAGCAGGTAGAAGGAGAAAATGCAAATATATAGATGGAAAATATTATGACAAACTAATGATGGATATTTTAAGAGAAGAATTCACAGGAAAATACATATTAAATAGAAATATATAGAAAATTATGTAAAAACATGATAAAATATTAACATTAGTAGTCGTTGGAATAAAATATAAGGAATTATAAGGAGGAAGCAGTTATATGGCACGGACATTCAGAAGTTTACAACTAACATTATCAGTAAGAGATTTTGCAGAACTTGCAAAAGACGTAGCAGAAAGCTATGCTAATTCTGATGATAATTACTCAAAGACTGAATTGGCTAGTGAATTTGATTTAACAGTCGATACAGTTTCAAAGTTTATGGATTATGCTGTTGAACATTACTTGGTAAGCGATGCAACAGTAGACGATATGGAGCAAAAGTCCATAAGAAATCAGCGAAGACATTCTCCGGATAAGAGTGCAGAAGGAACAATTGCACACTATAAGTTACTTAGGAAAAAGAGAGTTGAATTTGCAATTTACGAATTAGATGATGAAAAAATAAAAAAAATATCAGAGGAATTTGCAAATGAGACAGAAAAAACCAAAGGAGATATTGCAATCCGATATGGTTTAACAAAGCAGATAATTGATATAGTTTTGAAAAAAGCTATAACAAAATGTATCTGTGATGATGAAACTTTTTTAAAAATTAAAGAACGCTCTCTTAGTAATGCTAAACCGGAAAATTATCAAAAAACGATGAAGTTCTTTGAACAGTTGGAAGAAAGAAGAGATTCCAATAAAAAAGGAAAAGCAAATTTCTTCGCATAAGTAATTTTCAGAAGTTTTTAACTAATCCTTATACGGCTAAAAGCAAAAGCAGTGGAAAATACTTTATCCACTGCTTTTTGCAAGCTTTTTGAACTTTAGGGACGGTCCTTAAAGTTCAAAAATTATGTGAACTACCTACTGCTTTATGCGTAAAATAGAGTTATTTCGGATTTAACGTATAAAACAAATAAAATTAGAAACAATAAACAAAGGAGGTAAAAATATGGAGGAAAACAATTTAAAAATATTAAAAGAAATTCATAAAGGTACAGTAATGGGAATGAATTCAATATCCTTTGTTGCGGAAAAATTAGATAACAATGAGTTAAAAGATAATTTAAGTTTTCAATATACACAATATGGTCAAGTAATGGATAGAGTAAATAAATTATATGAAAATTATGGAGAAATACCAGATGAAAACAATATAATGAATAAAGTAATGGGATGGACAGGAGTACAAATGAATACATTAAATGATAAAAGTCCATCAAAAATAGCAGAAATAATGATAGAAGGAACTACAATGGGAATTATAGAAGGAAGAAAATTAATAAATCATGAAGCAGATCAAGCATCAAAAGATGTTAAGGATTTATTAAACAATTTCGTAACATTTCAAGAAAATAATGTGGAACAACTAAAGAAATTTTTATAGGGATTAGGGGACGGTCCTAAAATCCCTATTAAAAAAATATTGTGCTAACTAATGAAATTTAGTAATAAAACTTACTAATCAGTAAACATAAAATTTGAACTTTAAGGACCGTCCCCAAAGTTCAAAAATCGTAAAAAGCCTTGCAAATTCTGATAAAAGCAGATATAATATTTATACAACTAAATTTAATTGCGTTTTAAAAAGAAACGAAGTAGTAATTTATAGTAACTAATAGAGAAGCAATGGTTGGTGGAAATTGCTAGAATATAAAATTACGAATTACATTTCTTATAGTAATTAACGTGTAGCTACGATAAGCTTGAATGAGGCAATTATTAAATTGTAAATAAAGGTGGTACCACGACACGTCGTCCTTTAAGGAGACGTGTCTTTTTCCTTTTATTAGGTTTTATGCGAAATAAATAAAATATACTAACGGTTCACATATTACATAGAAGCCATAATTTTTAGGAGGTGATGCTATGACCCAATGGTTTAGAATGAAAACAATAATCCACGGGTTCTTCTACGAAAATTCATATAATATAATCAAAAATTTAAAATAGAATGGAGAGAGTATTAATATGGATAATAAATTAGAATTAATTAAAAGAAAAGCAGTAGATATTTTTTCAGAAGAGGAATTAGAACAAAAACTAAAAAGTGGAAGAAAATTAACAATAAAACTTGGAGCAGATCCATCAAGACCGGATTTACATTTAGGACATACAGTTGTTTTAAGGGCTTTAAAAACATTCCAAGAAATGGGGCATGAAGTTGTATTTGTTATAGGTGATTTTACAGGAATGATAGGTGATCCTTCAGGCAAAAGTAAAACAAGACCAGCGCTAACATTTGAGCAAACTAGGAAAGCAGGAGAGACATATTTTAATCAAGTAACAAAAATACTTGATAAAGATAAAACAAGAATTGCATATAATTCAGAGTGGCTTTCTAAAATGAATTTTAAAGACATTATAGAATTAACAAGCAAATATACGGTTGCAAGAATTTTAGAAAGAGATGATTTTAAAAATAGATATGAGAACAATTTACCACTATCTATGCATGAACTTTTATATCCTTTAATGCAAGGTTATGATTCTGTAGCATTAAATGCTGACATAGAAATTGGTGGAACAGATCAAACATTCAATCTTTTGGTAGGTAGAGAATTACAAAAAGATTATGGACAAGAAAGACAAGTTGTTTTAACATTTCCGTTATTAGTTGGATTAGATGGAAAAGAGAAAATGAGTAAATCATTAGACAACTATATTGGAATTGATGAAAGACCAGAGGTAATGTATGAAAAAGCAATGAAAATTCCAGATGAAGTTTTAATGAAATATTTCAGATTAACAACAGATATAGATATAAAAGAAGTAGAGGAATGGATAAAGGAAGATGTAGTAAATGCACATAAAAAATATGCAGAAGAAATCATAAAAATGTATCATGGTGAAGATAAAATAGCTATGGCAGAAGAAAGATACAACCAAGTGGCAAAAGGTGAAATTCCAGAAGATATAAGAGAATTTAATATCGAAAATAATGATGAAATAAATATTTGTGATTTACTTGTAAAAGTTGGATTTGCAAGTTCAAAAAGTGAAGCTAAAAGAATGGTTATAGGTAAAGGTGTAAAAATAGATGGTGAAACCGTAGAAGATATAGGTTATACTTTAGAACCAAAGAAAATAATATTACAATTTGGAAAAAATAAATTTATAAAATTACTGTAAAACCAACTCATAACTGAAAAAATTTGAAAGTGTAATAATTATGTTATATAATTAGGAAGATAAAAATTTTGAGGAGGTAAATATTATGAAAAAATTCTGGCGGAATGTAAGAGAAAATTTTTACTTAATCATCGGACCGGCCATAGGTGCTGGAATTGGAGGATTTATTAGCTCGACAATACTTACAGCAATACTAATGGGAACAGTAAAGACGACATATGTGATTGCATTGAGCGGCTCTTGCTTTGTGCTAACATTTTTCATATGGGCAATTTTATTTACAATTATAAAATAATTTATACCTCAAAGGAGGGAAGAAAATCTAAAAAAGTTTTCTTCCCTTTTTCTTTGCAGTAAATAGTATAATTATAGTTGCTTTTGCAAAGCAATTACAATATAATATCAGAGGGATTTAAGGAAAGGTTCTAAAATCCCTTAAGAAGAAAATTCAAAAGGAGATAAAAATGACTTTTTTAGAATTAAGAGAAAAATATCCAGAATTTTCATATAACTGGTATAAAATAGAAGAAAATGAAAATGAATATAAAATAACTTATGAATTTGAAATAGTAGGACTTTCAAAATTTAATCCAACATGGACAATTCCTAAAATGGAAAATAAATTAGCCCATCAAAATAAAGAATTATTAGAGAATATGGTTTTCAATTTAGGAATGGTAGAACTTGTAAGTTATTGGAAAATAACTTGCTCGCCACATGTAACTGTAAAAAATATATATTTAAATCAAAAACAAATAAATTGGTGGAAAAAATTATATTTCTATGGTCTAGGGGAATTTTTTTATAAAAACAATATAAAGACAAATATAGAAGAATTTATGAATATAACAACAGGAACAAGCAAACTATCAAAATTTAATGATGACACTACAAACGAAGAATTCACAGGAGCTTTAGTTCCAATCGGCGGAGGTAAAGACTCTATTGTTACATTAGATGTAATTAAAGATGATTTTAAGGATAATATGTGTTATGTAATAAATCCAAGAGGAGCAACAGAAGAAACAGTAGAGGTTGCAGGATATAATAAAAATCAAAGATGCTATGTAAAAAGAACATTGGACAAAAATATGTTAGAACTAAATAAACAAGGATATTTAAATGGGCATACACCATTTTCATCTATTGTTGCTTTTTCAGCACTTATAGTTGCATATTTAAACAAGAAAAAATACATAGTATTATCAAATGAAGCAAGTGCAAATGAATCTACAATATATCAAGAAGAAGTAAATCATCAATATTCAAAAAGTTATGAATTTGAACAAGATTTTAATGAATATGTAAAAGAAAATATCTTAGAAGGAATAGAATACTTTAGTTTACTAAGACCAATTAGTGAATATCAAATAGCAAAACATTTTGCAAAATTGCCTAAATTTTATAAAATATTTAAAAGTTGTAATGTAGGAAGCAAAGAAAATAAGTGGTGTGCAAACTGCCCAAAATGTTTATTTGTATATATAATTTTATCACCATTTATGAAAAAAGAAGATATGATAAATATATTTGGAGAAGATTTATTAGAAAAAGAAAGTTTAAAAGAAACAATGGAAATGCTTTCTGGAATACAAAAAAATAAACCTTTTGAATGTGTAGGATCAAGAGATGAAGTTAATACTGCAATTTGTGAAACAATAAAAAAATATGAAAACAATGATGAAGAATTACCATTATTATATAAATATTATAAAACCACAAAAAAAATTGAAGAATATAAAAATAAACAAAATACATATGATACATTTTATAATGCTGAAAATAATGTTCCTAAGCATTATAAAGATATGTTAAAGAAGAGTGAGATAATATGAAAAATACAATACTAGATAAATTTAAACAAGATTTAGAAAATAAAAAAATAGCAATATGGGGACTTGGTAAAGAAGGAATATCTACTTTACAATTTATACAAAGCAATAATATAAAATGCAAAGAATTAGGCGTTTTAGAGAAAAAAGAATTTCAAGTAATAGAAGGTACTAAAAAATTAGATAAAATAGAAGATTTAAATGAATATGATTTAATATTTAAAAGCCCAGGAATAGTTGCAGATAGGGCTACAGTAGATATTGATAAATTAACTTCACAAACAGAAGAATTTATAAAAATTTTATCTAAACAAATTATTGGAATAACTGGAACTAAAGGGAAAAGTACAACATCAAGTCTTACTTATACTATTTTAAAAAAATATTATCCAAACACTGTCTTAGTTGGAAATATTGGAATTCCATGTTTTAATGCTATAAATGAAATAGATGAAAACACAAAAATTGTATTTGAACTTAGTTGTCATCAACTGGAATTTATACGATATTCACCACATATAGCAGTAATATTAGATTTATATCCAGATCATTTAGATCATTACAAAACATTTGAAAACTATATTAAAGCAAAACTTAATATTAATAAATTTCAAAAGGATGATGATATATTTATTTATGGAGAAACTTGTAAGAAATATATAAAAAACGATGATAAAAATGTAAGTATAAGTGAAAGCAAAAATAATATTTGTATTAATGATTACATAAAAGGCAGAACTATTAATATAGGTACAAATAGTATTCAAATATTAGAAGATGAAACAAGATTAGTAGGTGATCACAATTTTTTCGACATTGCAGTCTCATACTATATTTGTAATGAGGTATATAATTTATCAAATGAAGAATTTAAATCAGCCTTAAAGGAATTTAAAGGCTTAGCACATAGGTTAGAATATATAACAACAAGTAATGATGTTAAATATTATGATGATTCAATATCTACAATAGGAGAAACAACAATAGAAGGAATCAAAGCTTTAAAAGATGTAAATACTTTAATACTAGGTGGAATGGAAAGAAAAATAGATTATTCATCATTGGAAGATTTTATTATAGAAGAGAAAGAATTAGAAAATATAATTTTAATGCCAGATACTGGAATAAGGATATACAAAGAATTGCAGGAGAAGGAGATAGAACAGAAAGAAGGAATAGCAAAAGAAAGGGAAGAAAAACAAGAAAATAGCAAAAACTATTATTTAGTAAATAATTTAGAAGAGGCAGTAAAGAAAGCAAAAGAAGTAACTAAAAAAGGAACAAGTTGTTTACTATCACCAGCAGCAGCAAGCTATGGATTTTTTAAAAACTTCGAAGAACGCGGAAACACGTTCCAGAACTTGGTTTTAGGCTAAAATGAACTTTAGGGACGGTCCTTAAAGTTCATTTTGTATACATAATACATAATAAATCTCAACTTAATGTTGATAATCTATGAAATTTATATAATTAATTTACTAATATAAAATGTTCACAAAGAATTCACAAAAGCTAGATTGACAAATGACACTGTGTCATATACAATATATGATACAGTGTCATTTTTGAAGTGAAATATACAAAGCAAAATAAAACAGAAAAAGACACCAAATATACTAATCAAATTTTTAGAATCATGAATATAATACATATGAAAGGAGGAGAAAATGCCAACAAATACATTCTTTAATTTGTCAGAAGAAAAGAAAAATAAAATTATAAAAGCTGCAAACAAAGAATTTGCAAGAGTGCCATTGGAACAAGCATCAATAAAAAATATTGTAGAAGATGCAGAAATTGCAAGAGGAAGTTTTTATCAATATTTTGAAGATAAACAAGACTTATTTGAATATATTATGTCTTTAAAAATTGGAGATATGGAAAAGAATTTAAATAAGATTATAGAACAAGAAAATGGTAATATTATAAAGATTTTTATTTATCTTTATGACCATTTAATAGAAGTTGGAAAAATAAGAAAAAATAGTAAATTATTTAGGCAAATATTTGAAAACATTAAAACAAGCGATAATTTAATGTTAATTAGAAAAAAAGAAATGAGTAAAAGATTAGAAAAAACATTACAAGATTTATACCAGAAAAATAAGGAACTATTAAACATAAATAACGAAGAAGAATTTAAACTAGTAATAGAAATATTATTTGCTATTACTAGAAGGAGAATAGTTGCTTCATTAAAATATAAAGATTTAGGAGAAGCAAGAGAAGACTTTTTAAAGGAAATCAAATTTTTGGAAAAAGGAATTTTAAAACAAAACTAAATTGACATAAAATTTGAACTTTAAGGACCGTCCCTAAAGTTCAAAAACGTCGGAAAAGGAGAGAATAAGCAATGTTAAAAGTATTAAAGAACTTAAAAGAATCTGCTATTTCTGTAATTGTAATTGTTATACTTTTATGTGTTCAAGCTGCTACAGACTTAGCATTACCAACATATACTTCTAAAATTGTAAACATTGGTATTCAACAAGGTGGAATAGAAAATTCTGCACCAGAATATATAGCTAAAAATCAAATGGATAGTCTTTTAAAGTTCACAAATGATGACGAAAAAATACTTAATAATTATGAATTAATTTCTAAAGATAGCAAGAGTTATGACAAAGCTGTTAAAGATTATCCAGAAATCGCAAATCAAGAAGTATATAAATTAAAAGATATAAATGAAGAAGAACAAGATAGCTTAAACCAAGCAATAGCTAAACCTTTACTTGCACTTTCTTCATTGGAAGCTCCAGAAAAAGTTAGTAAAGATAATATGGATTTAATGTTAGAATTTACAGAGAATGATGATGAAATATTAAATTCATATACATTATCAGAAGATGGAAATACATACAAAATAAATGATATTAGCAATATAGAAAAAGGAAAATTAAATATTGATTTAATGAATGGACTACTTATAAATCAAATGGTATCAAATGAAGAAACTGCTAATAAAATAAAAGATTCTATGTTAGAAAATATTCCTGATGCACAAAAAGCAGTTATGGAAAATATGTCTTTAACTGAGATAATAAGTGCTATGCCAGAAGAACAAAAAGTAGAATTATTAAATACTATAGAAACTGAATTACCAAATACAATTGATACTATGATTAATAACTTATCAGATTCTATGCTAGAGCAAGCCGCAATACAAGAAGTTAAATTACAATATCAATATTTAGGAGCAAATACAGATAATATTCAAAATAATTATATTTTAATTTCTGGATTGCAAATGCTTGGTATCTCCCTAATTACAATGATTTCAGCTGTAACAATAATGCTACTTTCATCTAGAGTAGCTGCAAAATTAGGAAAAACATTAAGAGAAAAAGTATTTAAGAAAGTATTAAGTTTTTCAACAGAAGAATTTAATGGATTTTCTACAGCATCATTAATTACACGTACAACAAATGATATACAACAAATACAAATGTTACTTACAATTTTATTTAGAGTAATCGTTTATGCTCCAATAATAGCAATAGGTGGATTTATTAGAGTATTATTTAATAGTGATGCATCTATGGCATGGATAATTGGTTTAGCAGTTGTTTGTATTATAATAATCGTTTTAACATTAATGATTGTAGCATTACCAAGATTTAAAATCTTACCAAAATTAGTGGATAAATTAAACTTAGTATCTCGTGAAATATTAACAGGTAGCCAAGTAATACGTGCATTTAATACAGAAGAAAGAGAAGAGAAAAGATTTGACAAAGCAAACCAAGACTTAATGAAAACTCAAGTTTTTGTAAACAGAGCAATGAGTATAATGATGCCAGCTTTAATGCTTGTCATGAACTGTATAACAATTCTTATTGTTTGGGTTGGAGGACATAATGTAAATGATGGATTAATGCAAGTTGGAGATGTAATGGCATTTATTCAATATACAATGCAAATAGTAATGGCATTTTTAATGATTTCTATGGTATCAATAATGCTACCAAGAGCTATTGTTTCTGCAGGACGTATTAATGAAGTAATAGAAACAGAGCCAAAAATCAAAGATAAAGATGAAACAAAACCATTTAAAGAAGACAAAAAAGGATATGTTGAATTTAAAGATGTATCATTCCATTATCCAGATGCAGACACAGAAGTTGTATCTGATATAACATTTACTGCAAAACCTGGTGAAACTACAGCTTTAATTGGAAGTACTGGTAGTGGTAAATCTACAATAGTAAACTTAATTCCAAGATTTTATGATGTAACAGGAGGAGAACTACTTGTAGATGGAATAAACATTAAAGATGCAAATCAAAAAGAATTAAGAAAAAGAATTGGTTTCGTACCACAAAAAGGAGTATTATTCTCTGGAACAATAGAGTCTAACATAAAATATGGAGATGAAAATATTTCAGATGAAAAAATGGTAGAGGCTGCACAAATTGCACAAGCAGAAGAATTTATAGAAACTAAAAAAGATAAATATCAAGAACCAATAGCACAAGGTGGTGGAAACGTTTCTGGTGGACAAAAACAACGTTTATCAATAGCAAGAGCTATTGCAATAGATCCAGAAATATTTGTATTTGATGATAGTTTTTCTGCATTAGACTTAAAGACAGATAAGATTTTAAGAGAAGAACTTGCAAAACGTACAAAGGATAAGACTGTAATAATAGTTGCACAAAGAATTAGTACAATTATGAATGCAGATCAAATTATAGTATTAGATGAAGGTAAGATTGTAGGAAAAGGAACACATGAAGAATTAATGAAAACATGTGAAACTTATCAGCAAATAGCTTTATCACAACTTTCAAAGGAGGAATTGGAAAATGGCAGAGAATAAGAATGTTAGACCTCCAATGGGAGGCGGTAGAAGAGCTGGAAAAGTAGTAGAAAAACCAAAAGATTTTAAAGGAACTACTAAAAAGCTATTAAAGAATTATTTAGCACAATATAAAATACCAATTATAATAGTTATTTTATTTGCAGTTGGAAGTACAATATTTTCTATTATAGGTCCAAAAATTTTAGGTAATGCAACAACAGAAATATTTAATGGTATTGTTGATAAAATAGCTGGAGGTCCTGGAATAGATTTTGGAAAGATTGGAACTATACTTCTTACACTATTAGGATTATACGCTATAAGTGCATTGTTCTCTTTAATACAAGGATTTACAATGACAACAGTAACACAAAAAATTACATACAAAATGCGTAAAGATTTAGTTCACAAAATTAATAAATTACCAATGAAATATTTTGATAAAAGAACTCATGGTGAAGTATTATCTATAATTACAAATGATATTGATACTGTATCACAAAACTTAAACCAAAGTGTTACACAAATCATAACTTCTATTTGTACAATTATTGGTATTTTGATAATGATGTTCTCTATTAGTTGGCTTATGACAGTTGTTTCATTAGTAATATTACCAGTTACAGCATTTTTAAGCTTTTTGATTGTAAAACATTCACAAAAATACTTTAAAGCACAACAAGACTATTTAGGTCATGTTAATGGTCAAGTAGAAGAAGTTTATGGTGGACACACAATAGTAAAAGCTTTTAATGGAGAAGAAAAGGCTACAGAAACATTTATGAAGGCAAATGATGTATTATATAGATCAGCATGGAAATCACAATTTCTATCTGGTTTAATACATCCAGTAACAAACTTTATAGGTAATGTTGGATATGTTGCTGTTGCAATTTTAGGTGGATATTTAACAATTCAAGGTAAAATTGCAGTTGGTGATATACAAAGTTTTACTCAATACAATAGACAATTTATTCAACCTATTACACAAATTGCACAAATTTCTGGTACATTACAATCTATGATTGCTGCTGCAGAAAGAGTTTTTGAATTCTTAGAAGAACCAGAAGAAGTTGAAACAGCAAAAGGTAATATAGATACAAGTAAGTTAAAAGGAAATGTTGTATTTGATCATGTTAACTTTGGATATGATCCGAACAAAACAATTATCAATGATTTCTGTGCAAATGTAAAAGATGGACAAAAAATTGCTATTGTTGGACCTACAGGTGCAGGAAAAACTACAATGGTTAAATTATTAATGAGATTTTATGATGTAAATTCTGGTTCAATTTCTGTTGACGGACATAATGTAAAAGATTTCGAAAGAGGGGACTTAAGAAAAATGTTCGGAATGGTTTTACAAGATACATGGCTATTCAGTGGAAGCGTAGAAGATAATATTAAATATGGTAAACCTGATGCAACAGATAGTGAAGTAATTGAAGCTGCTAAAGCAGCACATGTACATCATTTTATAAAAACATTACCAAAGGGATATAAATCAGATTTAAATGAGGAAACAAGCAATGTTTCTGCAGGTCAAAAACAATTATTAACAATTGCGAGAGTTATTTTAGCAAATCCTAAGATATTAATTTTAGATGAAGCTACAAGTTCAATAGATACAAGAACAGAGCAACAAATTCAATCAGCAATGGATAATTTAATGAAAGGTAGAACAAGCTTTATTATTGCACATAGACTTTCTACAATTAAAAATGCAGACTTAATTTTAGTTATGAACCATGGTGATATTGTAGAACAAGGAACACATGAAGAATTACTTGCAAAAGATGGATTCTATGCAGGACTATATAATTCTCAATTCGAAGAGCTTTGATGGATGAAAAAGTAGAATACTTTGTAGCATATGAGAAAGAGCATTTTGAGAATATCTCCACGAAACACAAAGACCAAATGAAAAATATTATAAATGGTAGAAAATTTAATGTTAAGTGGGCTTTGCCACTT
>CALYAJ010000026.1 GCA_944393485.1 uncultured Clostridia bacterium | reverse complement strand
AAACTCATCAAAAAAACTGATAGAATTCTATCAATTTTATTTTGAATTTTTCTATCAGTTTTATTTTAACATTTACAGACAATTCACTTTTTTTAGAAGAGTAATACATAATCTCTTCTAATTTGTCAAGTGTTATAGGTCTAATTTCGTTAAGTTCTATAAAAAGATCCTTCCAGATTTTCTTTAACCGCTCATGGAGATATTCCAACTCTTTTAATTCCTTCGCATCCTGACCCTCTACCATTACTTTTTTTGCAGATTTTTTCTTTTTCATTTTGTTTTCCACCTTTCTTTTATTTGCAGATTTATAACCTGTTATATTTTAATTGTACAACATTATGTTGACTACGTCAACTATTTCATAATAAAAAAGACCATATAAAATATTGATGTAAGAAGCTTGTATCTAAGGATACAAGCTTTTTATTGTTATAATTCTAATTAATTATTTTTCACTAGTATTTTTCTTTTTAATTTTCTCAAATTATTTATTTCGGCTTTATTTTATATTAATTTTTTATTTATAAAATTATACATTTTCTAAATATTTTTTATTTACGTATTAAAAAACTATTATAAAATTAAAAAAAATTGAAATATATTTTTTTAATCAAGGACTCTTAATAATAGATAAATATTTATCTGGAGGAAAAGAATGGAAGAATTAATTAAAAAAGCACAAAATGGAGATAGAAATGCCTTTAATAAAATTTTTATAGCAATTAACGATGATTTATATAAAATTGCCAAAAGTAGGATTAGCAATGAAGACGATATAGCAGATGCTGTACAAGAAACTATGATTGCGACATTTAAAAATATAAAAAAATTAAGAGATCCATCTCAATTTAAAAAATGGGTTATAACAATTCTAATTAATAAATGTAATAGAATTTATAGAAGAAAATATAAAAAAGATGTTTCTTATGAAGAATATAATTTTGAATCTTTCTCTAGTTCTTGCAATCTTGAAAGTAATATAGAATTTTATGAAATGTTAAAAGATTTAAAATATGAAGAAAAAATTATTATAATTTTATATTACTTAGAACAATATACAGTAAAAGATATTAAGAAAATTCTAAAAATGAATGAAAATACAGTAACAACTCATCTTTATAGAGCAAGGCAAAAAATAAAAAATAAATTTGAAGAATAAGCAATACATAGAATAAGTGTTATATAAATTTAATTAAAAAGAAAGGAGTTTCGTATAATTATATATGTTTATTATACGAATAATATGTAATGAATAATTTTGAAAATAAAATTGAAAAAATTTTAAAAAAAGAGGTTTCTAAACCTGAAAAATATAAATATGCCATAAATAATGCTTTATTAAAAAGAGAAAAAAGAAATAATCTTAAAAATTTTTATAAAATAGCTACTATTACTTGTTGTTGTATTTTTGCTATAACTGGTGTTGTTGGAGCCACTTATACTATTACAAAAATATGGAAAGAACCTCAAACAGTTGATTCTTCAGAATATGTTAACAAAACAGAAGGCGAGAATACTTGGCACGAACCAGTTACTAATAAAGTTGTAGAGAAGAATTTAGAAAACTATCTAAAAACATTAGGTATTACCAGTTCATCAACAATCATAGAAAAAGGAAACAATTTACCTAAAGCAGAAGATGAGTTCTATCTTTTAAGAACCAATGCAGATTATAATAAAGGAATACTTTTATGTACAGATTTAAGTGGTCAGAAAATATTGTATTTTATAAATAATGAATTTGATGAAAATATTATATATGATGAAATTTCAAAGGATATCGCACTGCAAAAAGCAAAAGAAATATTAACACAGCTTAATATTTGGGATGATAATTATGAACTATATTCTTCTGATAACAGAAATAATATTTGGGTATTAGATTTTTATAGAAAAAGTGAAACTCAAATAAATAATAAATATGATAGTTATAGTATTAGTTTTGGAGTTTCTAACAATAAAATAAATGTACAAAGAATTTTAAATGAAAAGAATGATCTGTATTCTAATAATCCAATTACTATTTCTCAAGAAGAAGCTATAAATATTGTAACTGAAAAGGAAAAAGAATTTTCTGATGTTGATTTTGATATTACATTATTTGAAAAAGGTATTGAAAGAATGAATACATATATTTATAAATTAGAAAATAATATTAATATAATTAATTCGGTAGATGATAATATATATCAAATTGATGATGTTATACGAAATGTTTGGATTATTAAAGTAGAGCATAAAAAAGAAAATGACTTCTTAGAATACGATAGTCTTGAAAATTATAAAAAATACGCAGATAAATATTATTATGTGGATGTTACAACTGGTGAAATTATTGGAGGGAAATATGGATCTCCTAATAATTAATAAATCTTATGTTGATGATTAACTTTGATAAAAATATGCTATTCTCTATTTAAATAGAGAATAGCATATTTTTATCTATCGTCATAATCAAATCCTGCTTCCTTTTCGGTTTTCTTTTTTTCTCTGCTACAACTAAAATTAATTAATATTCCTTTATCTTCATATCCAGCATTAATATATGCTTTATTTGAAGCTGGATAGCTATAATCTGTATAAAGCAATGGTTTTAATCCTTCTGCTAATAATCTCTCTGTTAAATCATGAATTAAATTAGCTGCATAACCTTTCCCTCGTTCTTCTTCCAATGTAAATACATGTCCAATTCTTGCAGTACCTCCTAATGCTAAATAATTTGCAATACAAACTATTTTACCATCTTTATTTTTCCAACAAAATAAACGTTTTTGTTCTATTTGCCTACCCATTTCTTCTGTTAATTCTTCTAAAGTATCTTTTTTACTACTTTTTAAAGTTTTATTTGCAAATTCAGTAAATTTAACAAAAAGACTCAAAAGATCTTTATCTTCTTTTTTTGTACATAAAACCATATTTCCATCTGTTTGCTTTACACTTTTTACTTTATCACAACTTAAAAATCCTAATTCAAAATAATCTTCTCTATTAAGTTTTTCATAACAACTTTGGGTTAGAAATTTATAATATTCTTTTTTACAAGTAAATTGATCATATTCTAAATCAGTTAAATATTTACTTATAGCTTCTTTTATTTCATCAAGTATTTGTTTATCATTTAATCCATCTTTGGTCCAAATCCATGTTGGCATTCCTACTTTATTTCTTGCCAAAAAGTAATTTTCTTCATCACTATATAATAAAACTTCATCTCCTAATAAAATTTTAGATACTATATTAAATTTATATTTATCTTTTTTAAATTCCGGACTCTCAAAAATTTTGTTATCCCTTTCTATTCTCTTGTACATTTTTCTCACTCCGTTCAATAAAGGTCAAATCTTTATTTATATAATTTTATAATTAATCTTCAAATACAGTCGTGCCATAGTTTTTCATTAAATATTCATTTTCCTCGTCATAAAAATGTTCAGAAAAAATCATTACATTTTCAATTATATCTTCAGGACAAAAAATAAATATTCCTAGCTTTTTACTATAATAGCTCTCATTAGAATGTAAATATTTTAAATCATCTACAATACTATTTAATTTTTCAATTACTAATTTAGCATCTTTGCTTATTTCTATTTTTACATTATTATATTCTATAATCGCATCTGGATTAATTGATACTGCTTCTAATTTCTTTCTATGTGTGTAATAACATTGTATATTACCAAAATCATCCATATAACGATTTTCTACTGGGAAACCTGTAGGATAACTTTTATAATCTCCACATATCTTTCTAATTCCCCTCCTTTTCATTCCAAAAATCAAATCTCCTAGACCAATATATGGTTTTAATTCATATATATTCATTATAAACCTCTCCTTTACTATATTTAAATTTTAGTTACTTTTTCAGTATTTTGTAATTTTTCTTTACTCTTTTCTTTTTCTTGCTCTTTTTTCATTAGTTTTACTATTCTTGGTCTATTATATCTTTGCATTATAATAAATTGACTATCAAAAGCCATTGCAAAAAGTGCTGTAATAAAGAATATCCAGAATTGGCCCCAAATACAAGAAAAGAATATTGTTGATATAGAAATTAATTCATTTATCCAGTGGTCAACTTCAGATTTTGCCATAGTATTTGCAATTTCTTCTAAAGAATGTTTTTTTAATGAAAAAGTTTCTGGATTATATGTTGGTGCACGGTCTTTCCATTCTTTAACTCTTAAAACTTTATATAATCTTTTTTCGAATTTTCTTTCTCTAAACCACCATTGATTATATTTTATATGTTTTTTAAATAATTTACTTACATTTCCCATGATAATTCTTACCCAAAAATGGTACATTATTGTAAAAGACGTTACTCCTGTCCAAAATAGCACAGCATTTTTATAAATATCACAATAATATAGCCCTAAGCAAATTATACTAAGCATTAATGTTATTGCTATTACACAATACATAAATATGGCTGGCTTACTTTTTTTATTTTTCTCCATTTAACTCCCCCATTTTATTTAATTTTCTTTATTATAACAAATTTCTGGTATTTTTTATATACCAAATAATATATTTCTATAAGTATGGCTTATAAATACCAAGTTATTGTTAAGCTTTACTTTTACCAGTTTTTGGTGTATAATATTATTTACATAATATGTTTGCTTTGGTTTATATAATAATTAAAGGAGTAAAAAATGGAAGTAAATTTAGATTATTATAAATTATTTTATAATGTAGCCAAATATCAAAGTTTTTCTAAAGCAGCAGAGCAACTTTACATATCACAATCAGCAATTACACAAGCTATTCAAAAATTAGAGGATATTTTAGGTGGTAAATTATTCTATAGGACAACTAGAGGTGTTGTTTTAACAGAAGAAGGAAAAAATTTATATAATTTTATAGAAGATAGTATCAACACTTTAATGAATGCACAAGAAAGGTTTGAACAATATAAAAATCTAGAAAAAGGTAAAATTATTATTAGAGGACCTAATACTCCAACTAAATTCATTTTAGAAAAACCTTTACTTAAATTTTTAAATGATTATCCTCATATAGAAGTAGAACTCTTCATGGGTAGCAGAGCTGAATCATTAAAAGATTTAAACGAAGGAAAAATTGACATGGCTTTACTTACATTACCTACTCAATATGAATATAAAAATATTCAAACCATAGAAATACGTAAATTAGAATTAGTTTTTACAATGACTCCAGAATTTCAACATAAATATAATGTTAATATTAATACTTTAGATGATTTAAATAAATATCCTCTTATTTTACCTAGAAAAGGTACAAAATATAGAACTATTCTGGATAATCTAATTACAGTGACTTCGGATTGTAAATATGAAGCAATGACAGAATTAGTTCAAAAAGATTTTGTTGACGCAAACTTAGGAATTGGTTTTTTACCCAAAGATTTACTTTTAGATGATTTAAAAAGTGGTAAATTAATTGAAATTAAATTAAATAGGAAATTTGAAATTTCGCTTGGTATTGCTGTTTATCGAAATGACATGCAAAATTTTGCAACACAAAAATTATTAGAATATATTAAAAACTATTATTAAAAGTGGCTAAGCCACTTTTTTTATGCCCATTTTATAGTAAATTACCTATTTATATGTTAATATTTACTTGGTGATATTATGAATAAAAAGAAATTGTTAATTGATGTAGATGAAGTCCTTTGTAATTCTGGATTTCTTCCATTAGTTAATGAATTTAAAAATACAAATTATAAAATAGATGATTTTACGGATTATTATTTAGATGATTATGTTCTATCTTCTGAAAAAGAAAAACAAAAATTTTATAAATTTTATCTAGAAAAAAATTCGTATGATTATGCAACACTTCTACCTAATGCATATGAAGTTCTTGAAAAGTTAAATAGAATTTATGATATATACATATGCTCTGCATGTGTTATGTTTTGTATGATTGAACAATCTGGTAAATTTTTTATGGATAAATATAATTGGTTACTTAAGACTTTTCCTTTTTTAGATCCAAACAAATTTATTTTAACTAATTCAAAAAATATTTTTAAAGCTGATATTCAAATTGATGATAGATTATCTAATCTAGGAGGAGATATTAGTCAAAAACTTTTATTTACCTCATATCATAATAAAAATATTTCTGATAAAGAATTAAATATTTTAAATATTATTAGAGTTAATAGTTGGAAAGATATAGAGAAAATTTTATTATAAGAAAGACATTTCGCCAAGTGTTTCTTTGTAGTATTTACGAAATATATGCCACTCGCTTTGCTCGGGCGAATATTTGTTGTTTAACCTTCTTGTACACATAAAAATCTGGACATTTTTCTTATACAATAAAAAAATGTCTTCGTGAAATTGGCAGAATGTTTTACAATTGCACAAACAAATGTAACTTTTCTCTAGACAATATTTATATAATTTGATAGTCTTAGAAAAAATATGGAGGTTATTATGGAAGAATATTTTGATGTTTTTAATGAAAAAGGCGAGTATTTAAATAAAGTAGAAAGTAGAGAAGCTTGTCACACCAAAGGTCTATGGCATAAAGCTGTTGCAGTTTTTATAATAAATTCTAAAGAACAGGTTCTATTACAAAAAAGAAGTCCATATAAAAAACTTTGGCCAAATTGTTGGGATATTACAGCAGGAGGACATGTTTTTGCAGGTGAATTTGGATTTCAAGCTATAATAAGAGAAATTAAAGAAGAACTTGGATTAACTATAGAAAAAAATGACATACTATTTATTGGTAGTTCTATATCAACTAATGTAAAAGATAATATTATAAATAATCATTTTAACGAATACTATATTATTAATAAAGACATTGATATTTCTAATTTAACTCTTCAAGAGGAAGAAGTTTCTGAAGTAAAATGGGTTGAAAAAAATGATATTATAAATAGAATTACTAATAATTATGATGGAATAACAAATAAGGAAGGTTGCTGGGAATACTTAATAAAATATTATGAATGGTTAGATAAAAATTCGCAACAATAAAATTATAGCTATTTAAGGAGTATTATGAAAAGCAAAAAAATTATTAAAGATTCTAAATTTAATATTAAGATTTGTGGTATTTCTTTACATGAAATTTTATGGTATTTTACTTTGTTTAGTATTGCTGGTCTTTTAGTAGAAACAATTTATTGTTATCAAACCACCGGAATAATAGAAAGTAGAAAAGGTTTAATATGGGGCCCTTTTTGCCCGATTTATGGAATAGGTGCAACTTTTCTAATAATTTGTCTTAATAAATATAAAGATAATCCCTTAAAATTATTTTTATATGGTGTACTTCTTGGAAGTATTCTAGAATATTTCATGAGTTTTGCTTTAGAAGCTGTTTATGGTACAAGATTTTGGGATTATTCTTATTTAAAACTTAATCTTAATGGTAGGATTTCTCTTATATATTCACTTTTCTGGGGAATTCTTGCTATATTTTTAATGAGATTATTAAAACCATTTTTTGATAAATTTATAAATAGGATTTTAAATATAGCAACAGTCTCAATAGAATTAACATTACTTTTATTTTTAATATTCGATTCTATAGCTACAGTTTATTCCATATCTATTTATAAAGAAAGAGCTATAGCAAAATATTATAATATTCCCGAAAAACCTTGCGGAAAAATTGAAGCTTTCGTTAATAATAAATTATTTTCTGATAAATATATGAAAAAATCTTTTCCTAATTTGCGTTTTATAGATAATTTCGGAAAAGAGATTTTTATACGAGATATAATAAGTTAAAAAGCGAGAAATATAAAAATTTCTCGCTTTTAATCTTTTGGTAATATAATTTTTGGATTTTCTTTTCTTCTTTTATATAAAGTTATTTTATTTCCCATAATTTGTACAATTATAGAATTAGTTTGTAAAGATATTTCCTCAGCAATATCTTTTATTGGTAAATCTATATTTTCCAAAACTTTTATTTTTATTAATTCTCTTGCCTTAAGGGCATCATTTAATTGTTTTATCAAATTCTCGCCTATTCCATTCTTACCAATTTGAAATATTGGATCAATATGATTTGATAAGCTACGTAAATAAGCTCTTTGTTTACTATTCATAAAAACCTCCATCTAGGTATGTAAAATGTTAAATTATATCTGTTTACCTTTATGTAATTATTTTAATATATTATTATTAAATTATCAATATTTTAATTTATTTTATACAAATATTTTCTTTCATATCTTCATACTTGCTGTCACCAATACCTTTTACATTTTTTATATCTTCTATATTTTTAAATTTTCCATTTTCTTCTCTATATGTAATTATTTTTTGTGCAGTTGCTTCTCCAACTCCAGGGATGTCTTGTAATTCAATTAAATCTGCTGTATTAATATTAATTTTGTCATTTCCCTTGTTATTACTCTCTTCTTCCAAAATCACCTCATCTCCTGGTTCTGACGTAACATATTCTTTTTCTATTATTTTTTCCACTCCTTCTTCTTTTTTATCATCAACACTTGGAATATATATTTTTTGCCCATCTTCCACTTCATATGCTAAATTAACCTGACCTATATTGGTTTTTTCTGTTACGCCTCCAGCAGCTTCTATAGCATCAGCAATTCTTGCACCTTCTTTTAATCTAACTATCCCTTCCCTTTTTACTGCACCAGTTACATGAACTAATATCTCCTGCATGTCTACGGGCTCTTCTTCTGTGATGTTTTCTATTATTTCGTAATTCTCTATTTCATTGTATTCATCATTTAAATTATTTCTTGTAAAAAAATATATACATATAAATGAAATAATTATAAATACTAATACTATTATAATAATTTTATTATTGCTTATATCAAGCTGTTCCATACGTTTTCCCTCCCTCTGATTTTTTATTAATAAAAAGATTGAAATTTGTCGAATTTTAATATATTATATATATATTCTTGTAAAGGAGTATAATTATGAACGTAAAAAAATTCTTAATAGGCATACTAATTTTTATAACATTTTCGATTATGTTTATACCTAATTTATCTTACGCAGATAATAATAACTTAAATATTGAATCGCCATCTGCAATATTAATAGATAACGATACTGGGAAAATTTTATATGAAAAGGCTGCATATGAAAAACGTGAACCTGCTAGTACCACAAAAATTATGACAGCATTGCTTACATTAGAACATTGCAAATTAGATGATGTTGCAACAGTAACTTCAGAAGCAATAACTGTTGTACCATCTGGTTACTCTTCAGACTTATTAAAAATGGGAGAAGAACTAACTATTGAAGATTTACTATATGCATTATTAGTACACTCTAGTAATGAAGCCGCAAATGTTCTTGCAATTCATATTGCAGGAAGTGTTGAAAGTTTTGCAACAATGATGAATACAAAAGCAAACGAATTAGGTTGTAAAAATACTCACTTTGTTAATCCTAATGGTGTACATGATGAGGATCATTATACAACAGCATACGATTTAGCAATAATTGCTAGGGAAGCAATGAAAGATGAAAATTTTAGACAATTTGTATGTACAGTAGCATATACATTACCAAATTCAAATAAGTATTCAAGACGTGATAGAACTTTAGTTACAACAAATGATTTAATTAATAAAGACAGCGATTACTATTATGAGAATGCAATTGGTATAAAAACAGGTTTTACAACACCTGCACAAAATTGTTTAGTATCTGCTGCAACTAAAGATGATAAAACATTAATAGCTGTAGTCTTAAAAGCTGATACAGATAGTCAAAGATATGAAGATACTATTACTTTATTTAATTATGGTTTTGATAATTTTTCTAAAAAAGAAATTGTTAAAACTGGAGATATAGTAAGTACAATTAATATAGAAAATGCTACAAATGCTACAAAAAATTTAAATTTAGTTGCTGAATCTGATATTGAAACAATTGTAACAAATGATAGAATAAATGAATCTGTAGAACCTGTAATAGAATTGAATGAAGATTTAAAAGCTCCTATAGAAAAAGATCAAGTCATAGGAACTGCAACATATACAGTTGATAATATTTCTTATAAAATAAATTTAACTGCCGGAAATAATGTAAAAAAATCATATGCTTTATATATAGTAATTGCAATATCAATCATTGCATTAATATTAATTGTTTTTGATAAACCAACTAATTCAAGAAATAAAAAACATAGTGGAAATAAATTACAAAACAAAAAGAAAAAATATTTAAATAATTATAATATAAAACAAGGTAGATAATACCTTGTTTTATATTTTTTCTTTTGTAATTATTTAATTATTTTTTCCCATAATTCTTCTAAATTATATTTTTCTCTTTCTTCCGGTATAAATATATTTACTATAATATCGCCATAGTCCATTAAAATCCAAGAATTAGTATTATATCCTTCTATTTTATTTGGATATATTTCTTCTTTTTTTAACTCTTCTTCTACATTATCTGCTAAAGACTTAATATGTGTAGATGAGGTACCTGTTGCAATTACCATATAATCTGCAATTGAGCTTTTTTCTTTTATATCAATTGTTTTTAAGTCTATTGCTTTTTTAGTATCTAATATCTTAATAATTTTGTTTAATAAATCTTCTGACATTTTTACCTCCATTTTTTAATAATCTTCACCAATTGTAACTCTAAAATCGACTTCTGAATCTTCATCCCTATCAGTTACCAATCGTGCATCCTCTTTAATAACATCTCTTACTGCATTTGCTTCTTCTTTTGATTTTCCCGTTAAATTTGTAATTTTAGTTTTTTCTATTATTGTATCAGCATTTCCAACCATAAGTACATTATATCCTTTTTCTTTATATTTATTTACAACTTCTTTAAGTTTTTCTGGATTATCTGTACCATTTAAAATTCTTAGAGTAGGCATTTCTGGATTTATGTTATCTTCATTAGGACAATCAAAAAATTGCTCAGCTATCATTTTTTGTGCCTCATCTGTATCTGTTAAATATAACCACACACCATTTAATTCTTCTGCTTCTCCAGGAAGTGTTTCTGTAACTAAATTTTCTATTGGAAATTCTACAGCATATGGAATATAGTCTTTTAATAAATCTAAAGGTATATTTGTTTTTATATATTTATTTGCTATATCTAACATATCTCCTAATTTTAGTATATTACTAGGTGTCACAGTTTGCTCAACTAATGCTTTAATAAAATCTCTTTGTGTTCTCATTCTACCATTATCTTGTGTACCATATGATGCCGGATATGTTGTTCCATCACTATTATGTCTGAATCTAAGTACTTGTTCTGCTTGATCTCCATTTAAAGTTTGAAGTCCTGCTTTTAAATTTATATACAATCCTTGTTTTTTGTCAGTATATTTCATGTCTATTGGAACATCAAATTCAACTCCGCCAATTAAATCTACTAATTCTTTTAAAGCTTCAGTATCTATAACCACATAATATTGTAAATTTAAGCCTGTTAACTCATTTATTTCTTTTAATGAATTTTCTGGATATTTCCCCTGATAAACTGAATTTATTTTATCATATGCTGTGGCATAATTTGGATTGTCTCCAATAAATGTATCCCTTTGCACAGATATTAATGCTGCTTTTTGAGTATTTGGATCATATCTTGCTATCATTATTGTATCTGTTAAATTTAGGCTTTCACCTAATATTAAAACTTGTATTTCCTGCATATTTTTTCTGGTTTCTTCTGTTTGTCCTACAAGCGTTGCTAATAATCCTTGCAAACCTCCTCCATTTCTCACTACTTTAGCCGAAAAAATTGCTACACAAATAATAATTAATAATAGAATTATTATTATTACTCTTTTTACTATTTTTCGACTTTTTTTATTTTTCTTATTTCTCTTATTTCTCTTATTTTTTATATTATTTTTATTAACATTTGATTTTATATTTATATTATTAGATTTTTTTATACTTTTATCATCATTTTTCATATGTTTACTTTTCAATATATTTCACTCCTATATATTTATGCTTTTTAAGTATAACAAAAAAAATATTAAACTTCAAGGAAATCCTTGAAGTTTAATATTTTAAAAGAATAACATTAATAAAAGATTATTATTATATAAAAATGAAGTTATAATTGATGTTTTTATAGCAAGTTGTAACTCTGGTATATCTATAAAAGATATTATAGCCAAAATAACAAAAACAATTAATAATGCTTCTAATAAGCCATAGATAAATCCTCCTAATTTATCTATTTGCTTTATTATAGGAAGTTCTGTTATCGCAGAAAAAATAAATCTTATAAAGAATAATATTATTCTAATTACAATAAATAATATTACAAGTACTATTATGTTTATGATTATCTCTGCAACATTATTAGCTATTGCTGTAGTAGCATCTTCTTCTGTTTCTTCTATCTTCTCATTTATTGAATCCAACATTACATTAGGTTTTTCACTATTTGTTTTTTCTTCTTTTTCATCTTCTTGTATAGTCACTTTTATTGAATTTGATAAATTATTGTATATATCTGTATGATCTATTATTATAGCAGAAACAGGTTTAAATAAAATTAAAGAAATTACTATTGATAATACAAATGATAATACCTTGATAATTACACCTGTTAAACCTCTTTTATATCCAAAAAATATACATGCTAAAAATATTAAGATTACTATTATATCTATTATAAAGTTCATAAAACCCTCCACATTTTATTATAAATTTATAATCTCTATTTTATCAGAAAAGACAATTGCGACAATATTTTCTCCTAATAAAATATCTGTTGCTTCCATTGATGAACTATATTTCTTTATTAGCCAACCATTTGTATCTATAAAATGAATTTCTGTTCCTAAAGCTATAGCTATAACATTTGATTTTGATTTTAGTGAATTTACTGCACTTTCAACAGTATATGTTTTTTTATTACCTGTTGCTATTTCAGTAATTTCCACATCTACATTTGCAAATAATCCTGAATTTTTTTCTACAACTTCTACTGCATAACCATCCAAATTAATACCTGCAAAAGGATTCGTATTTTCTGATATATCCAATAATTTGCTATCTTCTTTATTTTCAATTATATGAATTGAATCATCATACATACAAACTAATTTATTTCCATCTTGATATTCTAATCCTATTAGTATTTCTCCTGATTCAGCTGGATAAATATACTCTGTTGAATTATTCGGATCTGTTTGAGCTTTTTCCATAGACAATATTTTAACACTTGATTGAATAAAACTTCCAGATGTATCTATGTCTGCTATTGCTAAATATTTATTATCATTAGAAATTTCTGCGTCAATATTTGTTGTTTTAGAAGAAAAACTCTTAAATAATTCTTTACCATTTGAGTCATATATTATTACCACATTATTATATGTAGTTCCTTTTGTTATTATAGATACATACCCGTTTTCATTTACAAACACATTCGTTATATTTCCTTCTACTGTATTTTTCCAAGCTATATCAGTTCCAGAAATAAATGTTAATTGTTGTCCATCTTTTTCAGCCAAAATTAAAAATCTATTTTCAGTATCATAAATACAATTACTAATTTGTACTTCTAATTCTTTATCTTTTTTTCCGTTTGTAGAATAAATATTTAGAATACTTTTATCCAATATTCCTATATATCTATCATAGGCAATTATATTATTTGTATCTATATCTGCTGGCACTTCTATTGTTGTACCATTATTTTCTTGTATATCTTTTCTAAAAACATATGTATCTATAATATCTCTAAATTGTTTATTATATACATATATTAATGACATTGCTATAACAAGAAGAATTAAAATTAAAATTAATGTTATTATAATTATCTTCTTTTTATTTACTTTTTTCTTTTTAATGCTATTTTCGTATTTTTTAAAATCAATTAATTGCATTTGTATCTCCTTTAATATTTTCCCATTCTTTTATTTTAAATCCCTTTAACATGAATTTTTCAGAAATAAATAATGGCCTTTTTATTAGCATTCCATCTGATGCTAATAATTCATATATTTCATCATCTGTCATATTGTATAATTTTTCTTTTATTTTTAATTCACGATATTTTATTCCACTAGTATTAAACAATTTTTTTGGATTCATTTCAAATTTTGTAGCCCATTTTCTCAATTCTTCTTTTGTTGGCGTTTCTGTAACAATATTTCTGTCTTCAAATTTTATATTATTTGCTTCTAACCATTTTTTTGCTTTTTGACAAGTTGAACATTTTGGGTACTCTATAAATAAATTTCCCATGATTCCCTCCTTTGTATATAAATTTTATCATAAATTATTTTTTTATAAAATATATTTTATAATTTTTACTCAAGTTTTCTATTAAATAAAGAACAAAATGGGTATGATTAAAGTTTAAACTCTTTTAAACGATTTACATGCCATGTTTTTGTTTATACGCCAAAATTGTTGTACAATTTTGTGTGAAATTTATTTGTATAATAGTGAAGTTCGGAGAACTTTCATATTATATAAGAAAAGTGGCTTCGTCACATGTACAGATTGCTTCGCAATCGCACGAACATAGGAAACTTAACCTTGTTGTATACGTAAAAATCTGGCGATTTTCTTTTGAAAATAAAAGATTATTTAAATAGACAATAGGGACTTTTGGCGCAAAAAGTCCCTATTGTCTAAATATTATATATTTTAACTATTAAATTTATTCAATTACTTTTTATTAACTAGCATTTTCTATTTTATATCCATTTCTCTCTAATTCTTTTATCATTCTTCTTTCTCTCTTTTTCTGTAGTATTCTCTCATAATCTTCTTTTTCTCTTTCTTCGTATTTTTTTCCACTTACTAAAATATGATAACATAACCTTAATATTAAATTTCCAACCGCATGTATTGCCTTTTGTGGCCCCATTCTTTTTACAAATCTCCAATATGTTGATGATATTCTACTTTTTTTGCTTCTTATACACGACCATGCACATTCATTTAAGGTCGCTCGTAAAGCTCTATTTCCATTTGTTGTCTTTCCTTTTTTTTACTCCTGCACTTTCATTATTTCCTGGACTCATTCCTGCCCATGATGTTAAATGTTTTACTGTTGGAAATTGTTTCATATTTACTCCTATTTCTGCTATTATTGATTTTGCACTATCTTGGTCTATCCCTGGAATGCTATCTAATAGTTTTATCTCTGTTTTATATTCCTCGCATGCTTCATCTATCATTCTTTCTATTTCTTTTTGCTCTTCCTCTAAATATTTTAAGTGCTCATATATCAGTTTTATCATCTTTCTATGATGCTCTCTTGTTGTTCCTTTTAATCCTTCCTTTATTCGTGGCATTTTCTCTCTTAAACTTGCTTTTCCTCTCCCTGATGTTATTTCTATTAAATCTTGGTCTGTTATTTCTTTTCCTTCTATTATTTTCTCTAATAGCTTTCTTCCTGTATCTCCAAATATATCACTTATGTCTGTTGTCATTTTTATATTTGCATCTTGTAATATTTTATGTATTCTATTTTTTTCTGCACTTGCTTGTTGTATTATTTTTCTTCTGTATCTTGTTAAATCTCTTAACTCCCTTATTTCTACTTCAGGAACAAAGCTACTTTTTACTAATCCACATCTTAATAACTCTGCTATCCATTGTGCATCTTTTACATCTGTTTCCTATACAATAAACAATTAGTGGGAACGAATAGCTCTCGTCCCCACTTTTTAATTATCTTCTTCTTCTCCTTCTTTGCCATATAATAATTCCTATTACAATTATTATTAAAGGTATTATAAATATTATTGATCTTATAATAAGGTCTTCTTTTTCTGTAGCCGTATATGTAACATATTCCATATTTTTCTTAATTGTTACTGATGGTTCTCTTTCTGCTAAATAATTAATTGAATTTAATAATATTGTAGAATTACTTCTAAAATTAATTGCATAATATTTTTGGCTAGATGTATTAGATACTCTCATGGAAATTGGTGAATCTGATACAAATAAATTATCTGCAAATATTAAAAGTTTAGATTCTTTATCTCCTACTGTTTTAGTTAATTCTTCTGCTATTGTAAATGGACCATCTTCTTCATCATCTTCTTTTTCTGAGTCTTCGTTAGATATATCAGTTCTATAATATGATGTTTCTGAAGATTGTAGTATTGGTGTTGCTGTAACTCCTAATTCTTCTAAAGTATCATCATCTTCAAATTCTAATCTAGTTGCATTAAATAAAATTACATATCCATCTGTAATATCTTCTGTTACTTTGTGTGATGATATGTTAGGTAATATAAATCCGGTAGCTCCAGGCAACATTTTATTAGAGTCCGTTTCATTAACTTCTCCACTTCCTATTTTTACTCCATATAAATCTAATACTTTTTGAACATTTGGTAAATTATCTGTTCTGGCATTATTAAACCATAAAATATTTCCACCATCATTTATATAATTAATAATTTTATTTGTCTCTACTTCTGTAAAATCTTTTGTAGGATTAGCTATTATTAAACAATCACAATCTTCAGGCATATCAGCAGTTAGTAAATCTAAATCGTCAAAGTCTATAACATCATTTTCAATATATTCTTTTGCTACTTCCATTGTATCTGACATCTCTTCATGTCCTGTCAAGAAATATACTTTTGGCTTATCTTCTGTAGTAGTTTCTATAATTCCATTTGTTATTTTTTCTTCTTTTAAATCTATTGTTGTTCCCGTTGTGTAATCATATGTCGTTAAATCATATATAGATAATATTTTATCTCTCTCTGGAGCTTGTATTGCAATTGCAGATTCTGAACTTGCAATATTATATTTTTCATATATATCAGGTCTAGTTTCATAATCTACTACTTCAACTTTAATATTTGGATTTATTACAGTATATTGTTTAGCAAAATCTATTATAGAAGTATCTTCATCTGCTCCAAAAAAGTATAATGTTACTTCTTGATTTATATCCTTTATTTTTTCTTTACTTTCATCAGATACAGAATAAATTTTTTCTTCTGTAAAATCAAAAGTAGGTAAATCTGCTTCTCCAACTAATATATTAATTAATAAATATATTAACAATATTATCGCAACTAATAATATTAATCTGGTTGTGTCTGCTATCCACTTCTTTTTTATAACTTCGAAAAATTTTTTCACAATTATTCTCCTTTCTTATTTTACACTCTTTCTTCTTTGCATTACCATTATAGTAAATAAAATAAATACTATTGTATAAGAAACAAATGCTACTACCTCTGGTATTGCTATTTGTCCATTAATAAATCTGTTAAACATATCTATTAATCCCACTGCTTGTAAATTTGAGCTAAGATAAGGAGTTCCTAACCATGTTATTAAATAAAATGCTACTGAAATTATTGCTGCTATAATTTGATTTTCTGTAAGACTAGATGCAAACATTCCAAAAGATATTAATGCTGCTCCTAATAAAATAAATCCTAATGCAGTTACTAAAGATGTTTTTAAATTTGGTTCTCCTAAAAACATAAGTATTATATAATAAATTGATGTAAGTGCTACTGCTATTATAAAAACAATCAATCCTGCAAAAAATTTACCTAATACTATACTTGTTATACTTCTTGGTGCTGTTAATAATAATTGTTCTGTTCCTTCTTTTCTTTCTTCTGAAAACATTCTCATTGTTAAAAGCGGTATAATCATTATAAGAACTACAGATAATGATGAAAATATATAAGAATACATTGTTGAACCTGCAACAATTATATCAGTATAAAAGAATAAACTTGCAAGTAATAAGAATAATCCTATAAAAACATATCCTATTGGAGATAAAAAATATGATTTTACTTCTTTTTTTATAATTGCTCCCATTATTTATTACCTCCTTTTTTCTTATTCTTTTTTGACTTATTGTTTTTATTTTCTTTTATTTGTTCCTTTTCAATTTTTTTATCAGCTTTTTGTTTTTCCTTCTCTTCTTTTTCTTTTTTGGCTTTTTCTAGCTTTTCTTGTTCTTCTTTTTCCTTTTCTTTTTCGTTTTTCTTTATTACATCTATAAATGCATCTTCTAATGATGCTTCTGCTTTCTTTAACTCAAAGATAGTAATGTTTTCATTTGCTAAATCTGTAAATAGCGTATTCCTAATCTCTTTTCCACCTTCTGGTACAACTCTGTATTCTTTTGTTGAATCATCATTCTCTTTAATTAATTCAAGCTTTTTAACATTTCTTAATTTTATTTTAGTCATTTTATTTTCTTTATCTTCTACAACAACACTAATTGCATTTTCTACATTAACCTTGTCTTCTAGGTTTTCTGGTGAATCTATTGCAACTAGTTGTCCTTTATTTATAATAATTACTTTTTCACAAATTTGACTGATTTCTGATAATATATGAGAACTAATTATTAAAGTATGATCTTTTCCTAATTTCTTTATTAAATTTCTTATTTCTATTATTTGTTTAGGATCTAATCCGACTGTTGGTTCGTCTAGAACTAGTATTTCAGGTTCTCCTACTAAAGCTCCTGCCATACTAACACGTTGTTTATATCCTTTTGATAAATTTCTAATCAAGACCTTTTTTACATTTTGAAGCCATGTATCTTGTAAAGTTTTCTCTACGCTTTCCTTTATTTGGTCTTTTTTTACACCTTTAAGTTCTGCCATATATGTAACAAACTCTTTTACAGTCATATCCTTATATAAAGGTACTCCTTCTGGCATATAACCTATAAATTTTTTTGCCTTTTTTGGCTTTTTAGAAATATTGTATCCATTAATCTCTATTTCTCCTGATGTTGGCTCTATATAGCCTGTAATCATATTCATCGTTGTGCTTTTTCCCGCACCATTTGGCCCAAGTAATCCTACAATTTCACCTTTATCAATCTTAAAGCTAATATTGTCTACGGCCTTATGCTTTCCATATTTCTTTGAGACATTTTTTACGGTTATCACAGATTTTTCCTCCTTTAAAAAATATAAGTAAATCTTACCACTTAAAAATTTTAATTTCAATATATAAGTATATAATAAATAGCGTTTCACAAAAAATTTACATTTTATACATTTTTGCTTATGTAATCAGTCGGATTCATTATTTTTACTTTACAATTTTATACCAAAAAAGAAAGCACTATTTAATTAGTACTTTCTTTTTTATTTATTAATTTATACTGTTTTTATAATCTGTAAGTCTTTGTTTTATTTCTTGAGCTGTTTCCATTTGCATAATTTCTTCGGTTATTTTTTTGCAATCTTCTCTATTTAAATTCCTAATCATTTTTCTTGCATTTAACATTTTAGTAGGATTCATAGAGAATTCGTCTAATCCAAGTCCTATTAAAAGAGGAATAAATCTTTCATCAGCTGCCGCTTCTCCACACATTCCGCAAAACTTATTTGATTTATGTGCTCCATCTATAGCCATTTTTATTAATCTAATAACAGCTGGATGAAATTTTGTATATAGATCAGATATCTTCTCATTTCCTCTTTCGACTGCAACCGTATATTGAATTAAATCATTTGTTCCAATACTAAAGAAATCACATTCTTTAGCCAAATCTTCTGCCATAATTGCTGCTGCCGGAATTTCTATCATTATTCCAACTTTTATATTTTCATCAAATTTCTCTTTTCTATCTTTTAACTCTTGTTTTACTTCTTCGATTATCTTTTTAGCATCTCTAATTTCTGTAATAGAAGAAATCATTGGAAGCATTATAGATAATTTTCCATATGCACTAGCTCTTAATAGTGCTCTTAGTTGGATTTTAAAAATTTCTGGCTCTCTTAAACAAATTCTTATTGCCCTATATCCTAAAAAAGGATTATCTTCTTTTTCTAAGTTTAAATATTTTAAATCTTTATCTCCACCTATATCTAATGTACGTATTATAACTTGTCTATCCCCAGCTTTTTCTAATACTTCTTTATATGCATTAAATTGTTCTTCTTCTGTAGGCATACTATCTGAATCCATATATAAAAATTCACTTCTAAATAATCCAATACCTTCTGCTCCATTTTCCAATACTTTATCCATATCTTTTGGAGTTCCTATATTAGCAAATACTTCAGTTTTATATCCATCTTTTGTAATAGTTTCTTTATCTTTGTATTTTACTAATTCCTCTTTTTCTGTTTCCAATTCTTTTTTTATATTAGTTAAGTTTTTAATTTGTTCATTTGAAGGATTTACATATATTTCTCCAGTTTCACCATTTAAAGCTATATACATATCATCTTTAATTTCTTTTAAAATATTTTTTGCTCCTACAATCGCTGGTATTTCATGAGTTCTTGCCATTATAGATACATGTGAATTTTCACTTCCATTTTCTATAATAATTCCTGCAATAGAATTTAAATTTAATTTAGCTGTATCTGATGTAGATATATCTGTTCCAATTAAAATTGTATTTTCTGGTAAATTACTTAAATCTAGTTCAGATTTATTTGCAATTTTATTTATAACTCTTTTTTTCATATCCTCTATATCAGAAGCTCTAGCAGACATATACTCATCATCCATATTTTTAAAAACTTCTTCTACTGTCTCAAATCCTATTTTAGTTGCATATCCAGCATTATATCCTTCTTCTTGTATTAGTCTTTCCGTTTCTGTAGTAAGCGTAGGATCTTGCAATATCATTAAATAGGCATTCATAATATCTGCTTCTGTACCAGAAAGTTTTTCTACTACATTTTGAGTATCTTTCACTACATCATTTAGGCATTTTCTAAAATATTTTAATTCATTTTCTTTATCATCCACTTTAAAATTTGTAAGTTTTATTTCGTCATTTTTCAAAATCTTCGCATATCCTATTCCAATACCTTTTGATACACCTTTACCTATAAACATATTAATCTCCTCTTTTGTTAATTATTCTCCAAAATTATTTTTAAAAGCTTCTTCTATTTCTTTCATTGCTTCTTCTTCTTTTTCTCCATCACATTGTATTTCTACATCTGTTTTTTGTTTTATTCCCGCTGACATTATCATTAATGGAGACTTTGCATTAACAGTTTTTCCATTTGCAATTAATTTAATATCACAAGGATATTTCATAGCAATTTTTGCAAGTTCTGTAGCAGGTCTTGCATGTAATCCTGTTTCATTTTCTAATGTTATTGTTTTACTTAGCATTTTTTACTTCATCTCCTTTTTTCCATACATTTTTCTTTAAAGCTGCTAATATAAGCATTGCAACAACTGATCCTACAACTATTGATAATAAATATAATCCGGCATTTCCTACTACTGGTAATACAAATATTCCTCCATGTGGTGCCATTAATGTACAATTAAATAACATTGACATAGCACCTGAAACTGCTGAACCTATTACGCATGAAACAATTACACGAATTGGATCTGCTGATGCAAAAGGTATAGCACCTTCTGATATAAATGAGAATCCCATTATATAGTTTAATAAAGCTGATTGTCTATCTTTCTTAGGTAATTTTTTAGGGAAGAATGTTGCAAGTAATGCTATTGCAAGTGGTGCAACCATACCTCCAGCCATAACTGCGGCCATAATATCATAATGACCTTCTGCAAGCATTCCTGTACCAAATGTGTAGGCTGCTTTGTTAACAGGTCCTCCTAAATCTACTGACATCATTCCACCTAATATTGCTCCTAAAATAATTTTGTTTGCTCCTTGCATTGATGATAAGAAATTATTCAATGCTGTATTAATTGCTCCTACAAATGGATTAATTGCAAGCATAATTATTCCAATTAAAAGAATTCCACTTACTGGGTATATTAATATAGGTTTTACTCCCTCTAAGCTCTTTGGTAAGAAAGAAAAAACTTTTCTTAATAATAAAACTACATATCCAGCAATAAAACCAGCAATAAGTGCTCCTAAAAATCCTGAACTAACTAATGTTACATCTGGATTTGTTAATGATGCAAATGTAGTTCCTGCTTTTGCAATTGCTCCACCAACAAAACCTACGGCAAGTCCTGGTCTGTCCGCAATACTCATTGCTATATATCCAGATAAAATACATAGCATAAAATCAAATGCCATATCACCTATTGTTTTAAATAATGATGCTAATGGTGTATTTTTACCAAAGTTTGCAGGATTAATTGAATAATCATCTAATAAGAATGCTATTGCAATTAAAATACCTCCACCAACAACAAATGGTAACATATGTGTTACACCATTCATTAGGTGTCTATATATCTTGCTTCCTATACTATCTGAACTTTCTATTTCTTCTTCATCTTTTCCATTTCCATTATAAACTGGTATATCTTTTCCAGATAATGCTTTTTCAATTAATTCTTTTGGTTTATGAATTCCGTCAGCTACTTTAGCTTTAAGTACTTTCTTTCCTTTAAATCTTGATAAATCTATATCTATATCTGCAGCAATAATAATTGCTTTTGCATTTTTAATTTCTTCTTTTGTTAATTTATTTTTAACTCCTGATTGTCCTTGTGTTTCTATTTTTACTAAATGTCCCATTTCTTTTCCTGCTGCTTCTAATGCTTCGGCTGCCATATAAGTATGTGCAATTCCAGTAGGACAAGCAGTTATTCCCAATACTTCATATCCTTGTTCTTTTTTATCTTCTTCTTTAAATTTTTCTTTTTCTGTTTCATTAATAATATTTAAAAATTCTTCTTTGCTTTTTGCAGAAATTAATTTATTTTTAAATTCTGAATCCATAAGCATTGTTGATAATCTACTTAATACATCTAAATGTACATTATCACTAGTGTTTGGAGCAGCTATCATAAATAATAAATTAACTGGTTTACCATCTAGTGCATCATATTCAACTCCATTTGGTACTACCATTGCAACTAAACCAGGTTCATTTACACAGTCTCCCTTTCCGTGAGGAATAGCAATTCCTTCTCCAACTCCTGTACTTCCTTCTTCTTCTCTTTTTAAAACAAGATTTTTATATTCTTCTAAATTATTTATTCTTCCTGTTTTTTTCATTAATTGTGTCATTTTATCAATTATATCATTTTTATCTTTTGCTTCTACGTTAAGTTCAATTGCTTCCTTACTTAACAAATCTGTAATTCTCATTTTTTCCTCCTTTGTTAAAGATTATCAAATAAATTATAAACTTCTTCCTTTTTAGCTAAGTATTTTGATAAGGCACTTGCGGTTCCAGCAGAAACGCCCATTTTTAATGCTTTTTCATAATCATTAAATTTTATATATCCTGCTATAAATCCCGCTACCATAGAATCTCCTGAACCAACAGTATTAACTCTTTTGCCTTCTGGTGATTTTACAAAATACTCGTTATTATTCTCATCAATTAAAACAGCTCCTATTTTCCCCATTGATACTAGGACATTTTTAGCTCCCATTTCTTTCAATTTTCTTCCATATACATATGCATCTTCTTTTGTATGTATATCTACACCAAAAATTTCTCCTAATTCTTCATTATTAGGTTTAATTAAAAATGGATTATATTTTAATGATTGTACCAATAAATTTTTTGTTGCATCCACTACAATTTTTACATTTTTTGTTCTAACAGTATTGCATATTTTTTCGTATATGTCATCTTTTAATGATTTTGGAATACTGCCAGATAATACTAAAAAGTCATTTTCATTTAAATTTTTTAACTTTTCTAATAATTCTGATACTTTTTCTTCTGTTATTTCTGGACCATTAGCATTAATCGCTGTTTCTTCATTTGCTGATACTTTTACATTTATTCTTGAATTACTATTTTCTATTTTTATAAAATCTGTTTCTACTCTCATATTTCTTAATAATCTTTCTATTTCTTCTCCTACAAAACCTGCTTTAAATCCTAATGCTACATTTCCGATTTCCAAATTAGTTAAAACAATAGATACATTTATACCTTTTCCACCTGGTAGTATTAATTCGCTTTTTGACTTTTGTATCTTACCTACTTCTAGCTTATCTAGCTCTAAAATGTAGTCCAAAGCCGGGTTAAATGTGACTGTATAAATCATTTTCTCCCCTCCTATCTTTTGTATATTTTTCACAGTAATTCTATCACATATAATTATTGTTTACAATTATTATATTTTTTATTATTGACAAGCTAAATATTTTTTATTATAATTTTAAAAATTTAATTCTATTATTTTTATTCAATTTATAAGGAGATTCATGAAAAAATTTATTATTTTAATTTTTATTTTATTATTTTTTCTATATTTATTTTTTTATAATTTCCCAAAAGAAAAAAATTTTTCATTTAATTTAATAGATACAGCAAACACAAATTCTTTATTTAATAATAAACTTGCACCTGGTTCTTTTGGAGAATTTTCAATTAATTTAAATTCAAGAAAAAATATCAAATATTTTATTTATTTAAATGATTTTTATTTACCTTCTAATTTTTATATTTATATTAATGGAAAACTTGTGGATAATTTTAAAAATAATTTTTTGTTATACACAGATTATACAAATAATGTTAGCGATTTAAATATAAAATGGTATTGGTCTTATTATTCTAAAAATATTTTTTTATCTTATAATTTATTTATTAATTTAAAAATTATTTTCGAAAGGAATTTTTAATGAAAAAAGTTTTTTTATTCTTATTTTTATTTTTTATTATTTTCTTATTTTTTCATTTTAATTATAAATCAAAAAATAATTTAAATATTTATTCTGAAATTGCAGTTCCAATTTTTGAAATTTCATTTAATGATATTAAAGAAATAAATAATAATAATTTAATAGCAGAAAATAATATTTATATTAAAAATTATAAAAATAATATTTTATCTGATATTTCGTTTGAATATTATTTATATTTAGAGTATCCTACGGATTTATTAGAAATAAATATTTATTTAAATTCAAAAAAAATTAATTTTAATAATTTTTATTCTGAAAAAATAATTTTAAATAATTCTAAAAAAGAAAATCATGAAATAAAAATTAAAATTAATTATATTGGTAATTTTAAAAAAAATTATTCTAATAAATTAAAATTAAAAATTTTTGCAAAACAAATTTATTAAATTTATTATTTTATTTTAATTATTTATTTTATTAAAAGGAGAATTATGAAAAAAATTATTTTATTAATTATTTTATTTTTTACTTTTATTAATTTATTTTCTTTTGGAAATTATTCTTATTATTTCGAAAATAATTTATTTTCAATTAATATAATTTCAAATAATAATATTATTAATAACGAAAAAAATAAAAATATAAACAAAAAAAATAAATTTAATAATAAATCTAAAAATAATTCATATAATAATAAAAATACTAATATTAATTCTGATATTTATTTAGATATTAATGAAGGTTTTTATGTAGAAATAAATTAATATTATTTTTAATTAAATTATTTTATTTATTTTATTTAATTATTTTATTTAATTATTTATTTAATTATTTATTTAATTATTTATTTAATTATTTTATTTAATTATTTATTTATTTTATTTTAATTATTTTTTTAATTATTTTATTTAATTATTTATTTATTTTATTTTAATTATTTTTTTAATTATTTTATTTAGTTATTTATTTATTTTAATTTTCTAAAACTATTGACATTAAATTTAGATAGTTGTATAATAATTAAGTCAGCACATCGCGGGGTGGAGCAGTTGGCAGCTCGTTGGGCTCATAACCCAAAGGTCGGAGGTTCGAGTCCTCCCCCCGCAACCAATTTTGAGGCTTTTAGCCTCTTTTTTTTATTTTAAAATATTTTATATTATTTTATAAAATGCCC
>CALYAJ010000025.1 GCA_944393485.1 uncultured Clostridia bacterium | reverse complement strand
TATATTTGGAACTGGTTTTTATTGATTTTTATATTATTTTAGAACTTTGAAATTTTTTTTCATGTCTTTATCCTGATAAAAAAATTTGAAATATTGCAATTTTACGCATAATATAATATAATTTAACTGCGTAAAAAACAGATAGGAGAAATGAAAAATGAAAGCAATAGAAATTAGAAACAAATTTTTAAATTATTTTAAAAATCATGATCATAAAATAATACCAAGTGCACCATTAATACCAGTTAATGATCCTTCAGTATTATTTACAACTGCAGGTATGCAACCACTAGTACCATATTTATTAGGAGAAAAACATCCAGAGGGAAATAAGTTAACAGATTATCAAAAATGTTTAAGAACAAATGACATAGATGAGGTTGGAGATAATAGACATTTAACATATTTTGAAATGCTTGGAAATTGGTCTTTAGGAGCATATTTTAAAGAAGAATCAATAAAAATGAGTTTTGAATTTTTAACAAAGGAATTAAATATTCCAGTAGAAAAATTATCTGTAACATGTTTTGCTGGAAATGAAGATGCTCCAAAAGATGACGAAGCTGCTAAAATATGGGAAGAAGAAGGAATTCCAAAAGAAAGAATATATTTCTTAAAAGAAAATTGGTGGATTGCAGGAGAAGAAGGACCATGTGGACCAGATACAGAAATGTTTTATGATACTGGAAAGCCAAAATGTTCAGAAGGTTGTAATCCAGATTGTGATTGTGGTAAATATGTTGAAATATGGAATAATGTATTTATGAAATATTTTAAACATAAAGATGGAAAATTAACAGAATTAAAACAACATAATGTAGATACTGGACTTGGACTTGAAAGAATGACAATGTTATTACAAGGAAAAGAAACACCATTTGAAACAGAATTATTCGAACCTATAATGAAAAAAATAGAAGAATTGCAAAAAGTAGATAATATACAAAGTAGAAGAATTGTTGCAGAACATTTAAGAGCAAGTATGATGATAATAGCAGATGGCGGTAGACCAAGTAATATAGACAGAGGATATATTTTAAGAAGACTAATAAGAAGAATGATAAGACATTTAAATAAATTACAAATAAGCTTAAGTGAAACAGAAAACTTAATTGATTTAAATGTTGAAAATTTAAAAGAAATGTATCCAGAGCTTGTTGAAAATAAGGAAACAATTAAACAAGTAATATTAGAAGAACAAAATAAATTTGTAAAAACTTTAGAACATGGTGAAAAAGAATTCTTTAAAGCTGCAAATAAGGCAAAAGAAGAAGGAAAAGATATAATAGATTCAGAAACAGTATTTAAATTATATGACACATACGGATTCCCACCAGAAGTTACAGAGGAACTAGCAGAAGAAAATAACATAAAAGTTGATATGGAAGGATTTAATAAATTATTTAAAGAACATCAAGATAAATCTAGACAAGGTAGTGAGCAAAAATTTAAAGGTGGTCTTGCAGAACAAAATGAAACAACAATTGCATATCATACTGCAACTCATTTATTACATGAAGCATTAAGAGAAGTTTTAGGAGATCATGTTAAACAAAGTGGCTCAAATATTACAACAGAAAGATTAAGATTTGACTTTACACATTCTCAAAAGATGACAAAAGAGGAAATACAAAAAGTAGAAGATTTAGTAAATGAAAAGATACAAGAAGATTTACCAGTAACATGTGAAGAAATGAGTTATGATGATGCTAAAAAATCTGGAGCAATAGGACTATTTACAAGTAAATATGGAGATAGAGTAAAAGTTTATACAATAGGTAATTTTAGTAAGGAAATTTGTGGAGGACCTCATGTAACACATACAGGAGTACTTGGTAAATTTAAAATAAAAAAAGAAGAATCTAGTTCATCAGGAGTAAGAAGAATAAAGGCTGTATTAATAAAATAAATAGCATTATGGGACGGTACTAAAATACTGATTCTCAAAAAAATATATAACTTTGATTTTGTTTTAGTAATTATAATTACTAAAACTTATGGAGGTAAAAATGGAAGATTGTTTATTTTGTAAAATTATAAAAGGTGAAATACCATCAACAAAAGTTTATGAAGATGACGAAATATTAGCATTTAAAGATATTAATCCAATAGCACCAGTTCACATATTGGTTATTCCAAAAAAACATTATAATGATATCAGTGAAGTACCAGAAAATGAGTCAGAAATAATTGGAAAAATTCATATGGTTATAAATAAAATTGCAAAAGAGCAAGGTATTTCAGAAAAAGGATATAGAATTATAAATAATTGTAAAGAAGATGGAGGCCAAGAAGTTAAGCATTTACACTTTCACTTAATTGGTGGGAAAAAGTTAGGTACAAAAATGTGTTAAAATTTTTTAGACAACAAAAGAAAAATTTACATAAGGTCTATGAAAAAAAGACAAAATGTGGTATAATATACTTTAGAGAAAAGGTTATGGAGGTAAAATGATGTTAATAGATAGTAAATATAGTAAAGTACTAACAGTATTATTAATTGTTGTAATTATTGGAATTGTAGGATTACTAGGATTTTTTGGTTGGCAAGTTCTTTCTGGTTTGTTTTCAGATAGAGACAAAGATGAATTTATGGCAGAATACAGAAACGAATTAGGTATACAAGCAGAAGAAGAGAACGAAATAACTTCAGGAGATCTAAATCTTATAACTGATATTGATCAAGTACAAAATGGTGGTACATCAGGAACAGTAAAACAATATAAAGGTTTTAATGTATTAGGAACAATCGAAATCCCAAGAACTGGAGTAGATCTTCCTATATTAGATGCAAGAACAACAAAAGCTTTAAATACATCATGTATATTACAATATGGTCCAGGACCTAACCAAGTAGGAAATACTGTAATTGCCGGACATAACTATAGAAATGGAAAATTCTTCTCAGATAATTATAAAATAGAAAATGGAGATACAATATACATAACAGATAATTCTGGTCAAAGATTAAAATATGTAGTATATAATAAATATCAAACAACTCCAGAAGATGCTGATTATATGGATAGAGATACAAATGGAAAACCAGAAATATCTTTAACAACTTGTACAGATGATAGTAAAGCAAGAATTATTATATGGGCAAAATTAGCAGAATAAAATTTAATATTAGCATAGTCGCCGTATATTTATATATTCGGCGATTATTAAGTTTTTTTAATTTTACTAAGCAGGAGGGAAGAATGTCTGCAAAAAATATATATAATAAAATTTTAACAATTTTTTTTGTAATAATGGTAATAATACTAGTAGGTATTGCTGGATATGCAATATATAATGCTGTAAATGCAAAAATCGTAAATGATGAATCAGAAGAATTTATAGCTGATTTTGATCAAGAGATGAATGTTATTGATTCAGAAATAATTTCTGACGAAACTTCTATAGCAGAAGATGAAAATACAACTTCTACTGGAACAAGTAAAAGTTCGAAAGTAGCAAGTAGAAGATTAAGTAAAACAAAAAAATCTACAAAAAAGTATTATAGTTACGATATTTGTGGTTATATAAGAATTCCAAAAACTGGAATAAAATATCCTATAATTGCGGAATATTCTAGAAATGCATTAGAAAAGGGAATTTGTCTTGAATATGGTTCAGGACCAAATGAACCGGGTAATACTGTTTTAGCAGGGCATAATTATTTAAATAGTTTATTCTTTTCAAAGAATAAAAATTTACAAAAAGGAGATAAAATATATATAACAGATATATATGGTGTAACCGTAGAATATACAATTTACAAAAAATATACAACTAAACCAACAGATACTAGTTATTATTTTAGAGATACAAATGGAGAGCCAGAATTGACATTAGCAACTTGTTCAAATAATGGATCAAAAAGATTAATTTTATATGCAAAATAGTTGAAAAAATTTTTATAAGATGATAAAATATAGACACTTTAAAAGGGAGTAGCTTAAGAACTACTAATCAACAGTCTCGAAATATTCTGGTTAGTAACCTAAACAAGGTAAGCAAGACTTTTAAAAGACTACAAAAGTCTTTTAGGAGTCTTTTTTTGATGATAATTATTACTAAATTATCTAAAAAAGACGATAAAGCACTTTTCAAGGTCAAAAAAATTTAAAGGAGAGATGAAAAAAGTGGAATGGTATAACAAAAGCAAAGATGAGATCAAGGAAGAGTTAAAGGTTGATTTTGAAACCGGATTAAACACAGAACAAATTAAGCAAAATCGAGAAAAATATGGAGCAAATGAATTACAACAAAAGAAGAAAAAATCATTAATTGTTAAATTCTTAGAACAATTTAAAGATTTTATGATTATTGTGTTAATTATTGCAGCTATTGTATCTGGAATTGTTGGTGTGGCAGAAGGAGAAGGTATAACAGATACAATAATTATATTAATAGTTGTAGTATTAAATGCAATAATCGGTGTAGTTCAAGAAAACAAAGCAGAAAAATCATTAGAAGCATTGCAAAAATTAAGTGCACATGCATCAAAAGTACTTCGTAATGGAAAAGTAGAAGTAGTGCAATCTAAAGAATTAGTGCCTGGAGATATAGTTGTATTAGATACAGGTGATTATGTTCCAGCAGACTTAAGAATAATAGAAAGTGTTAACTTAAAATCACAAGAAGCATCACTAACAGGAGAATCTGTTCCAGTAGACAAAAACGATGAAGTTATAAAAGATGAGAAAGTTGGAATTGGTGATAGAACAAATATGCTATTTTCTTCTTCATTAATAACTTATGGAAGAGGAAAAGGTGTAGTTGTTGAAACTGGTATGAATACAGAAGTTGGAAAAATAGCTAAAATTATTAATGATGCAGAAGGAACTGCAACACCATTACAAATAAAATTAAACAAATTAGGAAAGACATTAGGAATTGCAGCATTGGTAATCTGTATTGTGATTTTTGTAATTGGTATTGCATATGGTAAAAATGTAATAGATATGTTTATGACAGCTGTAAGTTTAGCAGTTGCAGCTATACCAGAAGGATTAGCTGCAGTATCTACAATCGTTTTAGCAATTGGTGTTCAGAGAATGGTAAAGAAAAATGCTATTATCAAGAAATTACCAGCAGTTGAAACATTGGGTAGTGCAACAGTTATTTGTTCTGATAAAACTGGAACATTAACGCAAAATAAAATGACAGTACAAAAAGTATTTACAAACAATAAATTAACAGATGTAGAAGATATTAAAGAATTAAGTGATGAAGGTAAAAAATTAATGTATGTTTGTTCATTATGTAATGATACTAAAATTGGCGAAAATAATACATTAACAGGAGATCCTACAGAAACAGCTTTAATTGATCTAGGAATGAAAATTAATTTTGAATTAGATGATGTTTTAAAATTACCAAGAGTAAAAGAATATCCATTTGATTCAGATAGAAAACTAATGACAACAGTAAATAAAGTTGGAGATAAATATATTGCATTCACAAAAGGTGGAATAGATGAATTACTTGCTAAATGTAATTCTTATCAGGTAAATGGTGAAATAAAAACAGATTTAGAAAAATATAAACCAGAAATAGAAAAAAATAATATGGAAATGGCTAAAGATGCTTTAAGAGTTCTAGCTATGGCATATAAAGAACTTGACCATGAGCCAACAGATGAAGAAATGAAAAATATAGAACAAGATTTAACTTTTGTTGGTATGGTAGGTATGATAGATCCACCAAGAGAAGAAGTAAAACTTGCTGTAGAAAAATGTAAAACAGCAGGAATAAAAACTGTAATGATTACAGGAGATCATAAGATTACAGCTGTAGCAATTGCAAAAGCTCTTGGAATTTTAGAAAACGAAGATGAAGCCATAACAGGTGCAGAGCTTGAAGAAATGTCTGATGAAGATTTAACAAAAAATATCAGAAAATATTCAGTTTATGCAAGAGTTTCACCAGAGCATAAGGTTAGAATTGTAAAAGCATGGCAAGCAAATGGAGAAATTGTTGCTATGACAGGTGATGGTGTAAATGATGCTCCAGCATTAAAAACTGCAGATATTGGTTGTGCAATGGGAATAGTTGGTACAGATGTATCAAAAGAAGCTGCAGATGTAATTTTAACAGATGATAATTTCGCAACAATAGTATCTTCAGTAGAAGAAGGTAGACGTATTTATGATAATATTTTAAAAGCAATACAATTTTTACTTTCAAGTAATGTTGGTGAAATTATAGCATTATTTATAGCAATTTTAATTACACCATGGATTAGTAGTACTTTTGGAATAGATGTAAATTTAATAGAAATTTTACTTCCAATTCATATATTATGGGTAAATTTAGTTACAGATTCACTTCCAGCATTAGCATTAGCTGTTGATCCTGCTGAAGATGATGTAATGAAGAGAAAGCCTAAAAAACAAAAAGGTATATTTACAAAAGGTATGAGTTTTAGAGTAGTATATCAAGGAATTATGATTGGTTTACTTACACTTGCCGCATTTATAATTGGATTAGCTACACCTGATGAAAACTTACCAGAAATGATTAAGATGGATAATAAATTATATGCTGTAGAAGAAATCGAAAATATTGATGAAGCTTTAGCAAATGGAGCAGAATATGTAGAAAAACAAGAAATAAAAGTAGAAATTGGTCAAGCTATGGCATTTATAGTATTAGCATTTTCTGAGCTTGTACATGTATTTAATGTTAGAAATAATAAGAAATCAATATTTAGAACACATCCATTTAACAATAAAATGTTATTACTTGCAATTGGAGCATCAGCATTGTTAATGTTAGTTATATTGTTTGTGCCAGCACTAAGACATTTATTCAGTATTCCAGTTTTACCTATTGGAAATCTAATAGAAACACTTCTTTTAGTAATTGCTCCAATAGTAATAGTTGAAATATTTAAATTATTAAAAATAAATACTTCAAAAGACGAAGTTGCTTAGGCATATAAATATTAACAAACGGACTTTTAAAAAAGTCCGTTTTGTTTGATTTTTTTATAATACTGATATATAATACAAAAAGAATAAAAAACATAGGTGAATTACAATGATACTAGATTTAATAGAAGTAAAACCAAAATTAAATATAAAAAAAGTAATATTGGTATCCATCATAGGAATAATATTGCTAGCAATAATCGGAACAATTATAACATTTGCAATAATTAATCATAATAATTTAAAAAAGCTAAAAGAAGAGCAAATTGCACAAAGAGAAAAGATTACACATAAAGTTTATATAACTGATGAAGACAAGAAAAACAACATAGTGAAAAAAGTAGAAAAAATTTACAATTCAGATTATAAAAGAGTATTTTTAACTTTTGATGATGGACCATCAAAATCTGTTACAATACCAATATTAGATATACTAAAAGAAAATAATATAAAAGCAACATTTTTTATGCTAGGAAGTAATGTAAATAGATATCCTGAAATTGTAAAAAGAGCTTATCAAGAAGGGCATTATATTGCGAATCATAGTTTTACACATGAATATAAAAAAATATATGAATCTCCAGAAAAGGTGTTAGAAGAATATAATAGAACAGAAAAGGTTATAAGAAAGGCTATTGGAGATAATACATATAATTCTAGATTATTCAGATTTCCAGGTGGAAGTATAGGTGGAAAATATGATAAAAATAAGCAAGAAGCTGTAAAATTATTAAATAAAAATAATATTGCACATTTAGATTGGAATGCTTTAACTGCTGATGCAGCTGGAATTACAGATGCAGATGAAATGCTAAATTATGTTGAGGAAACAATAGGAAATAAAAAGAGTGTTGTTATTTTAATGCATGATTTAGGAACAAAAAAAACAACATATGAAATTTTACCAAAACTTATTAATGCGTTAAAAGAAAAAGGATATGTTTTCGAAAATATATATGATTTATTAAGGTAAAATTTATAAAAGCTCAAGACAACTTTTAAATTTAAAGTTACCTTGAGCTTTTTAAGTATTTATTTTAGTATAACAATTGCATGAATTTTTTTATCATCTAAACTCTTTATAACAACTTTATGAGTATCTTCATCAAAGCAATAACAAGCTTTTACTGTATCATGAAGCCTAATTTGTTTTTTATACATTATTTCAAAACTATCAAATAAATTATTTTCATAAATATTTTCTGGTAAAGCTTCATTAGCTATATCAAGATAATATATATTGTGTAAATGTTTATTTACATCTATTTGAGGTCTAGTAACAGTATAATTAATTTCTTGGCTATATTTTTTAGGATCTGATAATTTTTTAATTTCAGCTTCTGAATCTGAAAAAACACTTTTTGTATCTGGTTTATAATTATTTATTACATCTTCTGGAATGGCAGAAATTCTGCCGGTTTCTGTATTTACTAATACCCACTTAGATGTTGCAATAATAGCTAATTCATTATTTTGATTATATACTTCAAAATCTCTATATGTAGAAAATTTTTCAGGACTTCTAGCCCAAGTTTTAATATGTAATTTGTCACTATAAACAGGTCTTTTTAATACTTTAACTTTCCAACCTAATAATACCCATGATAGATGTGTATTTACTATATTATTTAGTCCAAAATTTATACTATCAGAATGATAAGCTCCTGCATCTTCAAAAAAAGATAAAATAGCTTTATTACTCAATTTGTTGTATTTTTCAACATCTTTAAGTCCAATTTCAAAATCATGTTCAAAATATCCCATAAATATGCCTCCTTTATACAGTTAGGAATTTTAGCACAAAATAAGATAAAATACAAATAAATTATTATACTAACCGGTCCATAAACGTTTACAAAATATAATAAATGTGACATAATATATGAGTATAGGAGTGATATAAATGAGAATATTGAAAGATTTTAAAATTCCAGATTTCAAATTTCCAAAAATGAAAATGGAAGGGATGGAAAACATTCAGGAAATGAATGTAAATTATGATGAAATTGAACAAATAAAGGATAAGAAAAACAAAAAATTCTATCCAGCAACACATTATAAAACAGTTAAAGAAATATTTAAAAGATCAATAGATGTATATAAAAATAATATTTATATTTTAGAAAGACCAAATCATGACCATAAAGCAAAATTTGAAGAATTTACTTATGAAAGATTCGGAAATGATGTAATTAATTTAGGTACAGGTCTTATAAAGTATTTAAATTTAAAAGATGAAAGAATTGTAATAATAGGGGAAAACACATATTATTGGTATGTTTCATATTTTTCTATTCTATGTGGTGCAGGTTTAGCTGTTCCAGTAGATAAGGAATTACCAGTAAATGAAATAGAAAATGTAATAAAACGTTCTCATGCTTCAGCTGTAATATATTCAAAAAAGAAAAAAGATGCAATTGATAAAATAAAAGATAATTTACCAATGGTTAAATATTTTATCGAAATGAATAGTGATAATGGTGTACAAGGTCGTGATGTAGGTATAGAACATGTTATAGCAGAAGGAAAGAAATATACAGATGAAGGAAATACAGAATATATGGATATAGAAATAGATCCAGAAGAATTTAAATTTTTAATTTTTACATCTGGAACAACATCACAAGCTAAAGGTGTAATGTTAAATCACAGAAATTTAGCTGCAAATGTTAATGCTGTTTCAACATATGTAAAAATAAATGAATGGGATAGATTTTTCTCTGTATTACCACTTCATCATACATATGAATCTTCAATTGGTGCATTATTACCATTCGCAAATGGTTCATCTGTCGCAGTATGTGGAGGATTAAGATATATTGTGACAGATATGCAAGATTCACATCCAACAGCAATGCTTGCAGTTCCACTATTAGTAGAAAATTTATATAAAAAGATTAATCAATCAATAGAAAAGAGTGGAAAAGCAGGACTTGTAAATTCCATGATTCATGTAACAAATGCTTTAAAAAGTGTGGGAATAGATATTAAGAAAAAAGTATTTAAAGAAATATATGATAATTTAGGCGGAAACATGAGAATAATAGTTTCTGCTGCAGCTCCTATGGATAAGAAAATTGGTAAATGGGTTCAAGATATTGGAATTGAATTTTTACAAGGATATGGACTTACAGAAACAGCACCTATTTCAGCTCTTACTCCAGAATGTGATCCAAGAGTAGGTTCAGTAGGACTTCCAGTAAACTGTGCACAAATAAAGATTCATAATCCAAATGAAAATGGAGAGGGAGAAATTTGGATAAAGAGTGAAACTTTAATGATGGGATATTATGAAGATGAAGAAGCAACAAAAGACGTTATACATGATGGTTGGTTTAATTCTGGAGATATAGGATATATGGACAAAGATGGATATGTATATGTAACAGGAAGAAGTAAAAATATTATCGTAACACAAAATGGAAAAAATATATATCCAGAAGAAATAGAATTATTATTATCAAAAATACCAGAAATCTCAGAAAGTATGGTATATGGTAAAGAAGTTGTAGGTGAAAAAGAATTAATAATTACTGCTAAGGTTATTCCAAACCAAGAAGAAATAGAAAGATTACATGGAAAAGATTTAACAGAAGAACAAATACATAAAATAATTTGGGACAAAATAAAAGAAGTAAATAAAAGTTTAACATCGTATAAAGCAATTAAAAAATTAGAATTAAAACATGATGAATTTGAAAAAACCACAACAATGAAAATAAAAAGATATGTAGAACTACAAAAAGATAAAGATAAAGAAAAAAATCAAAAATAGTTTGGAGGCAAAATGAAAAAAAAGAAAGTACTTTTTATTTCAAGTACTGGTGGACATTTTAGTGAACTTATGCAATTAAAACCATTATTTGAAAAATATGATTATCATATAATAACAGAAAAAGATAAATTCACATATAGTTTTAAAAAAATATATGGTAAAAAAATTTCTTATATGATATATGCTACAAGGATGCATCCAGTTAGCTATATATTTAAATTTCTTTGGGATTGTATTTTAACTGTATATTATTTTATAAAAATTAGACCAAGATATATAGTTACAACTGGTACACATAATGCAGGTCCAATGTGTGTCCTAGGCAAAATATTTGGTTCAAAAATAATTTATATAGAAACTTTTGCAAATAGACATTCAAAAACGGCTACAGGAAGAATTATATATCATTTTGCAGATTTGTTTATTGTACAATGGAGAGAAATGCTAGAAATCTATCCTAAAGCAACATTAGGAGGTTCAATATATTGATATTAGTAATGTTAGGAACACAAAATAATAGTTTTCATCGTTTGCTTGAGAAAATTCAAGAAATGATTGATAAAAAAGTAATTAATGAAAAAGTAATTGTTCAAGCAGGGAGAACCAAGTTTGAATCAAAAGATATGGAAATTTTAGGTATAGTTCCAGAAGAAAAATTAAAGGAACTAATTGAAGAAGCTGATTTAATAATAACACACGGAGGAGTTGGCTCTATTGTAACAGCTCTTAAAATGCACAAAAAAGTAATTGCGGTGCCACGTCTTAGTGGATTTAATGAGCATGTAAATGACCATCAGATTCAAATAGTTGATACTTTTGACAAACAAGGTTTATTAATTCGGCGTAATAGAACTAACAGAGTTTGAAAATGCACTAAAAAGAGTTAAAGATTTTACACCTGGAAAATTTGTAAGTCAAACAGAAAATATGATTAAATTAATAGAAGATTTTATAGACAATAATTAGGCTCCTATATAAAGGAGCTTTTTTGTTGTATAGGAAATCACTTTTTCCTATACAACAAAAATAAGATTGCACAGAAAAATTGCATAGCAATTTTTCGCGCCTACAAATCTTTACGCTTCTTTGAGAACTTAAATATAAATAGTTAAATTAAAAAAGTAGAGAAAAGTTCTCGCGAAGCGAAATTTGTCCCGTTGACACTTATACCAATTTAATATAAAATTACATCAAAATAGAATTAAACAAAAGTGATACTTTTTATATTATTTTTAAGTTTGTTCATAGAAATAAAAATTTAAGAGGAGTAGTTATGAAAAAAATATTATTTTCAGCCTATAATTTAGATATTGGTGGAATAGAAACAAGCCTTATAACATTAATAAATTTCTTATTAGCAAAGGGATACGAGATTTCTTTAGTACTAGAAAAAAAAGAAGGTTTTTTCTTAGATAAAATTTCGCCAAATGTTCAAATTATAGAATATACTCCAGCAAATGATAAAAATATTTTTATAAGAAAGTTTAAAAATTTAATAAAAAAGATTAAATTTAATGTTAAATATAAAAATAAATTTGATTTTTCAGCAAGTTTTGCGACTTATTCAATTCCAGGAAGTTTTGTTGCTCGTACATGTGCAAAAAATAATGCATTATGGGGACATGCTGATTATTTAACTGTATATGATGATAATGCACACGAGATGAAGAAGTTTTTTAAAAAACTTAAATGTAATAAGTTTAAACATATAATTTTTGTTTCAGAAGAAGGAAAAAATAGTTTTATAAAAATCTTTCCTAAATTAAAAAATAAAATTATGGTTTGTAATAATTTGATTAATGATAAAAGAATAATAAACAAATCAGAAGAAGAAGTATATGATTTAAAAAAGAAAAATGTTATTACATTTTTAAATGTCGGAAGACATGATGAAAAGCAAAAGAAATTATCCAGAATAATAGAAGCATCAGAAAAATTAAAAAATGATGAAAAAAAGTTTAGAGTTGTATTTATAGGTGAAGGAAAAGACACTTCAGCATATAAAGAAATGGTAGAAAGATTAGGATTAAGAGATAATATAATTTTTCTTGGAAAAAAAGAAAATCCATATCCATATTTTAATCTATCAGATGCAATAATATTATCTTCTGATTATGAGGGATATCCAATGGTTTATTTAGAAGCATTTGTCTTGAATAAGCCAATTATTACAACAAAAGTTTCAGATTATCAAGAATTAGAAGGAAGAGGAATAACTGTAGAAAAAAATACAGATGCTATATATAATGCTATGAAGGAATTTATAGAAGATGGATATAAAATAACAAAACCATTTGATGCAAAAAAATATAATGAAGATATTATTGAAAAATTAGAGAAAATTTTTTAAATGGAGCTTATAATGAGTAAATTAAGTGTAATTATACCAGTATATAATAATGAAAAATATTTAGAAAGATGTTTTAATTCTATATTAAATCAAAATATAAATGATTTAGAAATTATAGTTGTAAATGATGGCAGCACAGATAATTCAGATAAGATAATACAAAAATATGAAAAAAGTCATAAAGAAATTAAGTATTACAAAAAAGAAAATACAGGTGTTGCTGATAGCAGAAATTATGGTATAGAAAAAGCTACAGGGAAATATATAATGTTTTTAGATGCGGATGATTATGTAGATATAGCTTTGTATAAAAATATAAAAAAATATATTAATGAAAATATAGATTTAATAAAATACAAAATACAAATAGTAGATAAAAATGAAAAAAACATTGAACTAATTCAAGGTGCAACTTTTGAAAAAACTAGTGGAGAAGAAGGATTTTCTAAACTATATTCTACAGATGTATTGTTAGATTCACCATGTGCATATATAATAAAAAAAGAGATTTTTGAAAAAAACAATTTAAAATTTAAAGTAGGAACAGAACATGAAGATTTTGGTTTAATACCATTTATAATTGTATTTGCCCAAACAATGGTTTCAATTAATTTTTATGGATATTATTATGTTCAAACTGATAATAGTATTACAAGAAACAATGATTACAGTAAAAATATAAAAAAGGCATATGATGCATTAAAACATTTTGATAATTCAATGAAGAAAATTGAAAACTTAAATGTTAGTAAGAAAACAAAGGATAACTTGAAAATATATTATACAAATGCAATTTTAACCAAAGTGCAATCATTATCGAAAAAAGATAAAACTGAGTATATAAAAGAATTAAAAAAGAGAAAATTATATAAAAACATTAAAATCAGAAATATAAAGCAACTAATAAAAAAGATATTATTATTTTATAATATAGATAGTTATTTAAAGTTAAAATAGGAAGGGGAAATTTTTATATATGTGTAAGGTATCTGTAATAGTTCCATTTTATAATGTAGAAGAATATATAGAAAGATCAATAAAATCTGTAGTAGAACAAACATTAAAAGATATAGAAATAATTTTGGTAAATGATGGTAGTAAAGATGGTTCTGAAGAAATCGCTCAAAAATATATTAACATGTATCCAAATAAAATTAAATATTTAAAAAAGAAAAATGGTGGTCTAGCAGATGCAAGAAATTATGCAATTCCTTATGCAACTGGAGAGTATATAGCTTTTTTAGATTCTGATGATTATATAGAAGAAGATATGTATAAAGAAATGTATGAAACAGCAAAACTTGACAATGCTGATGTTGTAGAATGTGATTATTTTTGGGAATATCCTGAAGAAACAATAAGAAGTAGCGGAAAACAGTATAAAGATAAGCATGATATGTTGGTAAATTCAAGAGTGGTTGCTTGGAATAAATTAATAAAAAGAGATGTATTAATAAATAGTGGAGTTGAATTTTCTGTAGGATTAAGATATGAAGATGTAGAATTTTTTTATAAATTAATTCCTTTTATTAATAGTATATCAATTGTGAAAAAGCCTTTTGTTCATTATGTACAAAGAGAAAGCTCTATTTCAAATGTGCAAAATGAAAAAACAGCTGATATAATAAAAATACTAAATAATGTAATAGATTATTATAAAGAAAAAAATCTATTTGAAGAATATAAAGTTGATTTAGAATATATTTATTCAAGATACATACTATGTAGTTCTTTACTTAGAATGGTAATGATTGAAGATAAAAATAAGAGAGGAAAAGTAATTAATTATGCTTGGGATAGTTTAAATAAAAAATTTCCAAATTGGAAGAAAAATCCGTACATAAAAGAAAAAAATCAAAAAAATTATTATATGCTAAGTATTACACCACAAACACTAAAGATATATTCAAAATTAGGAAGGATAAGAATTATACGTAAAAAAATACAAGAAAAATTTATATAGTTTAGAAGGATGATATATGAAAATAATATTTGGGATAACTAGCCTTACAATTGGAGGGGCTGAAAAAGTTTTAGTTGATATTGCAAACAAACTAAGTACAAAACACGAAATTACCATTTTAACAATATATTCAAATGGAGAATTAGAAAAAAATTTAAATAAAAATATTCAATTAAAATCTATATTTAATTTTAAATTTGATGATTTATCAAAGTCAAAAAAGCAATTAATATCACTAAAATTACTATTATTTAAAAAATATTATTATAAAAGATATGTTAAATCAAATAACGATATAGAAATTGCATTTTTAGAGGGACCAATTACAAGGATTTTTGGAGTAAGAAATCCAAAAGTGAAAAAAATTGCATGGATTCATAATGATATTTCAAAAGTTTTTGGTAATAGTTTAAAAGCAAAAATTAAAATTGCTATTGATAAAAAGACATATGGTAAATATAGAACTTTAATTTTTGTAAGTAAAGATAATAGAGATAGATTTACAGAAGTTTATAAAGATGTAAGAGATGAGTACTTACAACCTGTTCAAAAAAGAGTTGTATATAATTACATAAATCCAGAAAATGTAAGACAATGTGCAGAGGAAAAAATAGAAGATGTATTTAATAAAAATACAATAAACTTCTTAATAGTTGCAAGGCTTACTAAACAAAAAAGAATTGACAGAGTAATTGAAGTTCATAAAAGTTTAATTGAACATAAATATATTCATAATTTTTATGTAATTGGTGATGGTCCAGAAAAAGAAAATTTGGAAAAACAAATACAAGAAAATAATGTGCAAGATACATTTCATTTGTTAGGTTCAAAAGTAAATCCATATCCATATATGAAAAATGCAGATTTTATATGTCTATTATCTGAATTTGAAGGATATGGAATGGTAATAGAAGAGGCAAAAATATTGGGAAAACCAATTATTATAACAGATACTGCTGCAAGAGAAGCGGTTGAAAATTATAAAAATTCAATTATTGTAAAAAATACGGAACAAGGGATATACTCAGAAATTAGAGATATTCTAAAAAAGAAAATTAAGAATTTTTCAAACGAAAGAGAAGATTATAATAATGAGAGAATATTACAAAAAATAGAAAAGATATTAGAAGAGTAGGGAAAAATTATGAAATTATCAATATTAACAGCAACATATAATAGGGCGAGCCTATTAATTAGATTATATGCGAGTATTTTAAATAATTTGAATTCTGGAATAGATGTAGAATGGCTTATAATGGATGATGGTTCAAATGATGATACAGAAATGATTATAAGCAAAATAAGAAAAGAAAGTAAGTTTGAAATTAAATATTTAAAACAAGTAAATTTAGGTAAGATGCAGGCAATAAACAATTTAATGAATTACGTAACAGGTGATTTAATTATAGAGTGTGATTCAGATGATTGTTTTGCAGATGACGCATTTTTTAATATAAAAAGTGCATATGAAGACTCAAAATACGAAAAAGATTTATATGCGATGTGTTTTCTTAAATTAGATCAGAATGGTAAAAACTTAGGTAATAAATTTAAAAAAGAAAAAACAACAATGTTTGATTTATATTTTAAAGATTCAGAAAATGGAGAAAAAGCTCTTGTATTTTTTACAGAAATAAGAAAACAATATAAATATGAGATAGAAAATAATGAAAAGTTTATTACTGAAGCTAGTATGTATCATGAGATGGATTTAAAATATAAAATAAGATGTTACAATATACCAATATTAATGTGTGAATATATGGAAGATGGATATAGTAAAAATATAAACAAGATATTTAAGAATAATCCATTTGGGTATTTAAAATATTTTAAAGATATATTAACAAAACATGATATGGTTGGTGTTCCTTTTTCAAAAAGATTGTATGTAATTAAACATTATATATTATTTTTAACTCTAGCAAAACAAAAAGGAAATATTTTAGAAAATATAGACGGATTTTTAAATAGAGTTTTGATTATTTTATTATATATTCCAGGTAAAATAATTACTAAAATCAAATTCAATAAAATTAAATAAATAATTAATAGATTATAATATATATAAAGGACGTTTTGTAAAGTGTAAAACGTCCTTAAACTTTACTTGTAAACTAAAAGATGGTATAATTACCAAAGTCTTATAATTTAAAAGGAGAAGATAATGGTACAAGATAAAAAAATAAGTATAGTAATACCAAATTATAAAGATGATAAATATTTAGAAAATACACTAAAAAGTGTAATAAATCAAACATATAAAAATTTAGAAATAATATTAATTTGTGATGAACCAAGTGAGGAAAAAGAAAAATTAATAAAAAAATATGTAAATAAAGATGAAAGAATAAAATATATAAAAAATGATAAAAAACAAGGGAAATTTAATGCAAGAATAACTGGAATTAAAGAAGCAACAGGTGATTTTATTGCATTTTTAGATACAAATACTTATGCATCAATAGATTTTTATAGAAATTTAATTTATAAAGCAAATGAAACAAATGCAGATGTTGTAATTGGTGATATTGTATATGAAAAAGAAAATGGAGATAAATTTATATATAATTTAATGCAATTGCCATTAAAAGATATTGAAGGAAATGAATGTTTTTTTAGATATTTTGAGCAAAGTGGACTAAATCCTTTTTGGAATAAAATTTGGAATAAAATATATTCAAAAGAGATTATAAAAAAAGCATTAGAAGAAATTAAGAATCTAGAAACAAAAGTTGATTATACAACTGAATTTGTATTATCAACATTATTATTTTACTATACTAAAAAAATTTCTAGAATAGACAATGATAATATATTTTTTATTGAAGATGAGAAAAAAATATCTAAAGAAAAATTATTTGAAAAAAAGGAAGAACTAGCAAATACATTTAATTTTATAGAAAACTTCTTGAAAAAGGAGCAATTAAAAGATACTTTAAGTAAGAATATAGAAGATTGGAAACATTATTTTTATCAAGACCTAATTGATAGAGCCGGAAATATAAATAATTCAGTCAAAAAAGAAATGGCAGAAAGACTAGAAAAGTTTACTAAAAATCATAAAGAGTTATTAGATAAAAATTATTTTAAATGTGTAAAATCTGTATGGAACCACAATTTAGAAAGAATAAAAAGGAATTTATCAAGTCCAGAAATAAAATATGTAAGTTTTGACGTGTTTGATACATTAGTAGTGCGTCCATTTTTAAATCCAACAGATTTGTTTTCTATAGTAGATAAAGAATTTAGAAAATTTACTAATAATAGTACAGGAATGGATTTTACTAAAATAAGAATTTTTAGTGAAATCCAAACAAGAAACAAATTACAAACTAAAAAATGTCAAGATGTTACATTGGATGAGATTTATGAAACGATGCAAGAAGAATATCATATTGCAAAAGATATATTAGAAAAAACAAAGCAAAAAGAAATAGAATATGAAATAAGATTTTGTACAAGAAGAAATACTGGATATGAATTATATCAAATGGCTTTAGCAATTGGAAAAAAGGTAATTTGTACATCTGATATGTATTTACCAAAAGATGTAGTAGAAAAGATACTAAAGAAAAATGGATATACAGAATTAAGTAAAATATATGTTTCATCAGAATACAAAATTACAAAGGCAAGTAAAGATTTATTTAAATTTGTATTAGAACAAGAAAAAATAAGTGCAAAACAAATGGCTCATATTGGGGATAATTACTTTTCAGATTATGAAAATCCTAAAAAATTAGGAATAAAAGCAGATCACTTACCAAAAGCATCAGATATCTTTCAAGACAAAAATGTTACACACAATTTATCATTAATGTTTAATAAAAGTCTTCCAATGTGGAGAGATAATAAAAATGCATTAAACTTTTTAGGAATTAGATGTATGATGGGAATTGTTGCCAATAAATATTTTGATAATCCATATAAAACATTTAATTATAATGCAGATTTTAATGCTGATCCATATTTAATTGGATATTATGCGTTAGGAATGTATATGTTTGGATTAACAAAATGGATATTGGATGATGTTCAAGGAAAAAATTATGAAAAAATGGTATTTATGGCAAGAGATGGATATTTACCAATAAAATGTTATAATATCTTAGGGAAATTATATAAAAGCCTTCCTAAAGCAGAGTATTTATATATTTCTAGAAAGGCTTTAATACCAATTACAATTCAGACAGAATTGGATCTATATAAATTATCAGAAGTTATAAATGTTACAAATCATAGTCCAAGAGATATTTTAAGATATATAAAAGATTGTATAACAATTAAAGATGAAAAAGAATTTGAGAAAATATGTAAAGAAAATAAAATAAAAATGGATGAAGATTTTAAGATAATTGAGAATTTTGATAAATTTATAAATTTAGTAATAGAAAATTTATATGACAAAGAAAAACAAGAACGAAATTTACAAAAATATAGGGAATATTTTAAAGGTATTTTTGGAGAACATTCAGCAACATTTGATATTGGATATAGTGCAAGACCAGAAATGTTTTTATCTAATTTATTAAAAACACCAATAGACACATATTTTTGTAATATAAATCATTCAGAAGCACAAAGACATGCACAAATTGGTGGATTTAAACTAAAAACATTTTTTGATGCAAAACCAACCACAACAGGACATGCATATGAGATGATGCTTTCTGCATTAGCACCATCTTGTATAGGTTATGATTTATCAGGAGATAAGGTAACACCAGTATTCGAAAAATATGAAAATACTTATACAGTAGAATTTGCTATGACAACTATGCAAAAAGCAGCAGAAGATTTTGTAACAGATATGGTAGAAATATTTAAAGATGATATTGATGTAATATATTATCAAAATTATTATATTTCATTACCATTTATGGCATATATAAATTCATCTAAAGAAATAGATAAAATGCCATTTTCTTCAGTAATATTTGAAGATAATGTTGGACTTGGTGAGCCACTAAAAATGGTTACAAATTGGACAAAAGATTTAAGCTTAAGAAATCAAGCTACAATGGATAATTTATTTAATATAGATAATGATATTTCAGAATTTTTAGGAGAAAATGAATTAGTATATAACTCAACTGTAGAATTAAAAGATAGAAATAAATTTATTAGATTAATTTATTATACATTATTTGATAAAAAGACTTTACAGAGAAGAATTGGAGATATTTGTTATAAGAATAAAATTTTATGGGCTATATATAAAGCTATAAAATATAAAAAATAGGCTTTAAGTAAAGTTAAACAAAGAGAAAAGATAAGTAAAATATAAAGTTAAAAAATAGGAGGCCAAAAGGTAAGTGGAAAATAATTATAGTATAGAAGTACAAGACGTATATAAAACATTTAATGTATATCTAGACAAAGCTAATAGCCTAAAAGAAAAATTACTTTTTTGGCAAAGAAATAAAAAAGAAATAAGAGAAGTTTTAAAAGGAATCAATTTAAACATTAATAAAGGGGAAGCAGTTGCATTAATTGGAGTAAATGGTAGTGGAAAATCAACTTTATTAAAATTAATGACAAAAATAATATATCCAAACAAAGGTAAAATCATTACAAACGGAAAACTAACATCTTTGTTAGAGCTAGGCGCAGGATTTCATCCTGATTTTTCGGGAAGAGAAAATATATATTTTAATGCCTCAATTTTTGGGCTTACAAAAAAGCAAATTGATGAAAGAGTAGATAAAATAATAGAATTTTCTGAATTAGAGAAATATATAGATAATCCAGTAAGAACATATTCATCAGGAATGTTTATGAGACTAGCTTTTGCAGTAGCTATAAATGTTGATGCAGAAATTTTATTAGTAGATGAAATTTTATCTGTAGGAGACCAACATTTTCAAGAAAAATGTTTAAATAAAATGAAAGAATTAAAAGACGAAGGAAAAACAATGGTATTTGTTACACATAATTTGGAATCAGCTAAAGAATTATGTGATAGAACAGTATGGCTACATCAAGGTGTAATTAGGATGGATGGAAATACTGATGAAGTAATAAACGAATATCTTAAAGAAACAAAATAAGAGAGGAAAAAATAATGAGTGTATTTAAAGGATTATACGAATACAGAGAATTATTAAAAACAAGCATAAAAAAAGATATAAGGGGAAAATATAAAAGTTCTATATTAGGAGTAATTTGGTCATTCTTAAATCCATTATTACAACTTGCAGTATATGCAATAGTTTTTCCTCTTATAATGAAAAGTAATATACCGAATTATACAGTTTTTGTATGTTGTGGATTAATACCATGGACATTTTTCTCCACAGCTATTTCTAGAACATCTTTTGTAATGATAGAAAATGCAAATATTATAAAAAAGGTATATTTTCCAAGAGAAATATTACCAATATCAATAGTTACAAGCGAAATGGTTAATTTTATAATATCTACAGTTATAATTTTAGCATTTGTTATGGCATATGGAATAGGTTTTTCTTGGTATATAGTGTTTTATCCAGTAATTTTAATAATACAATATATTCTTTTAATAGGTATTTCTTTATTAGTATCTAGTATTACTGTATATATTAGAGATTTACAACATTTTATAGGAATTTTATTACAATTACTATTTTATGCAACACCAATAGTATATGGTTTAGATATAATACCAGAATCTTTTAGATGGATTTTAAAAATAAATCCAATGTCATATATAATAGATGGTTATAGATCTATCTTCTATTATCAAAAAATGCCTGACTTTGTAGGACTTGGAATAGTATTAGCAATTAGTGTGATATTATGCATAATAGGTTATTTAGTATTTAATAAATTACAAAAAAGATTTGCAGAGGAATTATAGAAAAAAGTAAAAAGAGGAATTTTATATGAATGATTTTTATAATTTTTCATTAGAACCAGGGAAAATAAAAGAAAAAAGCAGAGATTATATGGAAGAAAATCCTATAATCTCTGTTATCATGCCATTTTATAATGATAAAAAATATATAAGGCAATCAGTAATAAGTGTATTAAATCAAACTTTTCCATATTATGAAATTTTAATAATAGATGATGGGTCAAAAGATGAAGAGTCCATAAAAGAACTAGAAGAGGTTGAAAAATTAGATAAAAGGATAAAAGTTTTTCATAAAGAAAATGAAGGATTAGCTATGACGAGAGATTTTCGGAGCAGAAAAATCAGCAGAAACTGTAAAATACTTGATGTTTTTAGATTCAGATGATTTACTAGAAAAAACATATTTGGAATGTGCGTATTGGACATTGGAGACCAATAAAGATGCTGCATGGGCATATTCTGATTCAATAGGATTTGATGCAGAAAATTATACATGGAATAAATGGTTTGATTCTGAAAAAATGAAAAAAGAAAATGAACTTGTTTCTGCTGCGATGGTAAGAAAAACTGATTATAAAAAAGTTCGGTGGATATGGATTAAAAGAAAAATCAGTAAATGAAGATTGGAATTTTTGGCTAAAACTTTTAGCTATAGGAAAGTATCCAGTACATATGAGCTATTATGGACAATGGTATAGAAGAAAAGAAAATGGAGAATTAAAAAAAGCAAAAGATAACCAAAAAAGATCCAAAGAAATAATAAATGAAACTGCAAAAAAAGTAATTAATCCAGTAAATGCAATACAATATCCAAAACAAGATTATAATTATGATTTACTATGTGATTATGTGGGAGATATAAAGATTCCTAAGCAAAAAAGTAATGATAAAATTAATATTTTAATGTTTTTTCCTTGGCTAATTACTGGAGGAGCAGATATATTTAATTTAAACTTAATTAAAGGGCTAGATAAAAATAAATACAATATAATAATTATTTTAACAGAACCAAATAAAAATGTATTAAGGCAAGAATTTGAAAAATATGCAGTTGTTTATGATTTAACTAGTTTTATAAATCAAAAATATTGGCTAGCATTTGTAAATTATATAATAGAAAAAGAAAATATTAATTTAATATTTAATTCTAACAGTAAATTTGGATATTATATTTTGCCATACATCAAAGGAAGAAATAATAATATTCCTATAATTGATTATATACATATGGAAGAATGGTATAACAGAAATGGTGGATATGCAAGATATTCTAGCATGCAAGAATCTGTAATTAATAAAACTTTAGTATGTAATAATAATACAAAAAGAGTTTTAGTAAAAGAATTTAAACGAAAAGAAGAAGAAATAAAAACTATATATGTTGGTGTTGATGAAGAAAAATTTAATCCAGATAAATATGATAAAGTTTCATTACTAAAAAAATATAAATTAGATGATAATAAACATATAATTAGTTATATTTGTAGAATTTCAGAGCAAAAAAGACCAATGCTTTTATTAGAGATAATAAATAAACTAAGAGATATTAGAAAGGATTTTAAAGTACTAGTTGTAGGAGAAGGTAATTTATTATCAAAAATGAAAAATAAAGCAAAAGAACTTAAACTGGAAGAATATATATGTTTTTTAGGAAATATAGAAAACACCGAAGAAATATATGCTATTAGTGATTTAACAATAAATTGTTCTTTAAAAGAAGGATTGGCATTAACTTCTTATGAATCTTTAAGTATGGACGTACCAGTTATCTCAAGTGATGTAGGCGGGCAATCAGAATTAATAGATGAAAATTCGGGAGCTTTAATTAAATGTATGCAAGATGAAAAAGATATTTATTCAGAAAAATATGAATTAGATGAAATAGAAAATTTTGTAAATTCAATTATCAAAATTTTAAATAATTTGAATAGATATAAAGGAAATTGTAGAAAAAGAATTTTAGAAAAGTTTACAATTAGTGAAATGATAAATAATATGTCAAAAGTATTTGAAAATGTATATAAAAATCCGAATAGCGAAAAAATAAAAAATGGAGAAGGATTGAAAAACAATATAAAGATTGTAAAAGAATTTATAACTGTAAATATGATGAATGACAAAATAGAATATAATTGGGAATGTAAAGAATATGAAAAAAAGATATATGGAGTTGCATATTCTAAAGAAGGAATTAACTACAAATATGAACTTATAAAAGAAGAGCTATGGAAATATAAAATTTGGAGAAAATTTGTAAAATTAGTACACAAAATGAAAGGAAATAAAGATGGATAAGTTACAAGGATTAATAAAAAAAGTATTAACAAAAGAAGTAATAATGTACATAATATTTGGTGTTTTAACAACACTTGTAAATTTAATAATTTCTTTTATATTAGAAGGCTTATTAAATGTTGATGGAGCTTGGGCAAGTGCAATAGGAATAATTTGTTCTGTATTATTTGCTTATTTTACAAATAGAAAATGGGTGTTTAATACAAAAGCCAAAGGATTTAAAGAAAATTTTAATGAGTTTATTAAATTTATATTAGGAAGAGCTGTTACTATGGTAATTGAGCAAGGTGGAGTAGTTATATTTTATAGTATTATGAATTTACCATTTATGCCTGTAAAATTATCACTAACAATAATTGTAATAATATTAAACTTTTTCTTTAGCAAATTTTTTGCTTTTAAAGAAAAGAAACAAGAAAAAAATAAATAATGAACCAGAAGAAACATGACTAATATATTTATAAAAGTTAGTCATGTTTCTTTGTATTTATTAGGAATGTACTATAATAAAATAATACAATAGCTATTGCTTTAAATTTTTTCACTTATATAAAAATGTAGGATTAAGGATTGACTAGTCATTCAAAATTGAAAAATTAAAAAAATTCACAAAATAAACACAAAATAATGATAAAATAAACGAAAAATGTAAAAAAATGATAAACAAAAGAATTGCCATTGCCGATATTTGTTTGTATAATATAGGCGGAGGGAGAGAAAAATGAAAAAAATAACAATAATAATACCTGCATATAATGAAGAGGAATCTTTACCTTTCTTATATGAAAGATTAGAAAAATTAATGAAAAGTATAAATACTTATGAATTTGAAATACTATTTGTAAATGATGGCAGTAAAGATAAAACAATAGAATTAATTAAAGAATATAGAGAAAAAGATAATAGAATATCATATGTTGATTTTTCAAGAAATTTTGGAAAAGAAACAGCAATGATTGCAGGATTGGATTATGCAAAAGGAGATTGTGTAATCTTTATGGATGCAGATTTACAAGATCCACCAGAATTAATTCCAGAGCTAGTAAAATGGTGGGAAAAAGGATATGATGATGTATATGCCAGAAGAAAATCTAGAAAAGGCGAAACTTGGCTTAAAAAATTTACATCTAAAATGTATTACAGAGTATTGCAAAGCTTAACAAATGTGGAAATACAAAGAGATACAGGAGATTTTAGATTACTTGATAGAAGATGTGTAAATGCATTAAAAAAATTAAGAGAATCACAAAGATGTTCAAAAAGTATGTTCAGCTGGATTGGATATAAAAAGAAAGAAGTTCTATATGATAGAGATCCAAGAATAGCAGGAAAAACTAAGTGGAACTACAAAAAATTAGTAGATTTAGCAATAGATGGGATTACTTCTTTTACTACATCACCACTTAGAATATCTACATATTTATGCATACCTACATTTTTAGCATTAGGAATCTATTTTATATATGTAATTATAAAAGCAATAGTAACTTCTACGGCTATACAAGCTTTCCAAGCAATTATATTGTTAATTTTATTTTTCTCTGGAATACAAATTTTGTTGTTTGGAATTATAGGA
>CALYAJ010000024.1 GCA_944393485.1 uncultured Clostridia bacterium | reverse complement strand
GATTAAACAAAAAATCCAGCTCAATAAGAGTTGGATTTTTTGTTTCTTAGTCTCCTATTTTAGGACACCTTCTTTTTTTGCAGAGATTACCGATATCCAATTGCAATTATCGGCAATCCGTTTTCTTCTGGCTTTGAGTGTGCTTTTAGTTCCGGATAGTTATTATTAATGTATTCCGAAACTTTATCGGCATCAGAGCCGGCGGGCAATGCAAGCTTTATGCTTTTTAAATACACGACACCGTAACTTTTTAGTTGTTGCCGAAGCAGTGCAACTGCATCTTCAGCAATATTTTTTGTTTTCATTTGTCTACCTCCTACATTACATAGCAAAGAACATTAAAACATATTAAAAATAACTTGTTCACATAACAAATATGTGATAAAATGAAAAACAGACACTGTTGAAATAATAAAAGGAGGAATAATTTACTATGTTAGCAAAAGACAGAATGTTTTGGAAGAATGTGTCAGAAAGTCTGGGGCGAAAATCACAATTTGATGAAAAATTACGGGAACTCTTAGGAAAAAGAGTAGAAAGCTTTTACTCAGATTTGGAGGAACTCAAAGAAGTAGAAAAGAAGATTAATATTTATTGTGAAGTTATAGGAGCGATGATGGCATTAAAAAAAGCTATCGAAGAAACAGTTGAAACTAATTCAAAAAAAATTGTAGCAAAAGTGATTATGCAAGAGAAATGGCCGGAAGAAGTGTGGAGAAGTTTACATACATACTTTGATTGCAGAGGAATCGAATATGAATATGACGAGGAAAGTAAAGAAATCTTCCTTTTCCGCAACGAAGAATTTGAAGAACTCTTGGGAGATGACTTCGACTCTTTGGGCGAATTCGGAGAAACTATTTTTGAGGAAAGTAAGAGTATGCCATGCACAAACTGTGTAGAATGCCCAGGACAGGAAAATTGTACACAAAGGTAAGTACTTTCTAAAGAAACTGTCAGTAGAAGGAAGCTAAAACAAAAGGGCTTCCTTTTACATTGTTTAATAGTTATATAAAAAATAATCTTGAAACTATACATAAATTATGTTATATTAACAGACGAATAAAGGAGAGATAAAAATGAAAATTGGAATAGTAGGACTTCCTAATGTAGGAAAAAGTACAATGTTTAATGCAATAACAAAAGCTGGTGCAGAGTGTGCAAACTATCCATTTTGTACGATAGAACCAAATGTTGGAATGGTACCAGTACCAGATGAAAGATTAGATAATTTAGCCCAAATATATAATCCAGAAAAAATAACACATGCAGTAATAGAATTTGTGGATATAGCAGGATTAGTAAAAGGAGCAAGCAAAGGTGAAGGATTAGGAAATAAATTTTTATCACATATAAGAGAAGTAGATAGTATATTAGAGGTTGTAAGATGTTTTGAGGATCCTAATATAGTTCATGTAGATGGTTCTATAGATCCAATAAGAGATATAGAAACAATAAATTTAGAATTAGTCTTAGCTGATTTAGAGACAGTGAATAAGAGAATAGATAGAGCTAAAAAAATGTTAAAAGGAGATAAATCTTATCAAATAGAAGTAGATTTGTTAGAAAAAGTAAAATTAACTTTAGAAGAAGGAAAACCTGCTAGAATTTTAGATTTATCAAAAGAAGAGCAAGAAATAATTAAAGACAGCTTTTTATTAACAATGAAACCAATTTTATATGTTGCAAATGTTTCTGAAAACGAAATTAATGAAGATAATGATTATGTAAAAAAAGTAAAAGAATATGCAAAAAATGAAAATGCTAAAGTTATAAAATTATGTGTAAAAATAGAGGAAGAATTATCAGGCTTAGATGATGATGATAAAAAAGAAATGTTAGAAGCATTAGGAATGCAAGAATCTGGATTAGATAAAGTTATAAAAGAAAGTTATGATTTATTAGGATTAATGTCATTTTTAACTGCTGGAGAACCAGAAGTTAGGGCATGGACAATAAAAAAAGGAACTAAAGCACCAGAAGCAGCAGGAAAAATTCATTCAGATATTCAAAGAGGATTTATTAGAGCAGAAGTAGTGTCTTATGATGATTTAATAAGACTTGGATCAATGAATGAAGCAAAGGAAAAAGGATTAGTTCGTTCAGAGGGAAAAGATTATGTAATGCAAGATGGAGATGTAGTTTTATTTAGATTTAATGTATAAAAAAAGAAAATTACATAAAAAATGTACAAAATATATTGCAATTTATCTGATTTTGTAGTATAGTTATAAATAGTATTGAGTATACAATTACAAAAGAAAGAAAAGTTTTTAGGGAAAGTAGGTAGTAAAATGAAGAGAGATGTTTTAATTAAAGGATTTTTATTAATTGCTATTTTAATAAGTATAGTTGCAGTAACATTGGATGTTAAAGCAGATGCAATAGTTCTTGCAGAACCAGGAAACAATACTACAACTGAATCTGGAAATAATACAGATAATTCAGCAACAGATAATACGTCAGCAAATAATACTACAACAAATAATGTAGGAGTATCTTCAACGTTAACACCAACAGTTAACAATGCAAATACTAATACAAATTTACCAGAAACAGGTTTAGAAGATAATACAATGATATACATAGTATTAGGAGTATCAGCAGTAGCAGCAATATATGCTTATAAAAAAGTAAGAGATTATAAAGAAATTTAATTATTTATATAAATATACATACTAAATAGGCTAGTTTAACTAGTCTATTTTTTTGATATAAAAATAACTGAACTTATAAAATTATTAAATATATAAAATTTATATGGACTTTTTGACAAAATTAGCTTAAAATAAATAAAGCATAGGAGGGAAGAAAATGAATATTTGGCACGATATATCAGCAGATAGAATTAAAAAAGATGACTTTGTTGCTGTAGTAGAAATAGAAAAAGGTGGAAGTAATAAATATGAATTAGATAAAGCAACAGGTCTATTAAAACTTGATAGAGTTTTATATACAGCGACTCATTATCCTGCTAATTATGGTTTTATACCAAGAACATATGCAGATGATGGAGATCCATTAGATGTTTTGGTAATTTGTCAAGAAAAAATTGTTCCATTAACATTAGTAGAATGTTATCCAGTGGGAGTAATGATAATGACAGATAGTGATGCTTTAGATGAAAAAATAATAGCAATACCAAAGTCAGATCCTTTTTTAAATGAATATAAGGATATAAAAGACTTACCAACACAATTATCTGCAGAAATAATGCACTTTTTCGAAGTGTATAAGCAATTAGAAAATAAAAAAACAGAAGTAAAAGAAATGTTAGGAAGAGAAGAAGCAGAGAAAATTATAGAAAAATGTATAAATAATTATAAGGAGAAATTTTTAAGATAAAAGTAAGGGGAAAAAGAGATGTTAGAAAGAATTATTTTTAATATATTGTCCTTTTCTCTTTTTATATTAATCTTTTCAAAACTAATAAGAAAAAATGATACTGCTTATGTACTACCAATTTCATTAGAAGCTTTAGGAATTGCAATAGGATTAATAGAAATATTATTAGGAAAATATTTAGGGACGTTTATAAGGGTAATAACTTATATTTTAGCAGTAGTATTACCACTTGCAATAATAATATTGGAGAAATATGGATTTAATGTTTCAGAAATAATATATTTAGTAAGTGCAAGAATGTTTAATTTATTAAAAAATAGTAAGAAATCAAAAACATTATTGTTAAATTTAATAAATAAATATCCAGAAAGTTATAATGGTCATAAATTATTAGCGCAAACTTACGAAAAAGAAGGTGGAATGAGGAAGGCAATAGATGAATATGTAAAAGCTATAGAAATTAATAAAAAAGATTATGAATCATATTACAGGATAGCAGTATTGCTAGAAAGCCTTGGAAAAAAAGAAGAATCTATAGAAATGCTAAATAATTTAATACATATTCAACCAGATAATTACGAGGCATCAAAATTGTTGGGTGATTTATTATGCGAACAAGAAAATTTTAAAGAAGCAATTAATGTTTACATGAATGCTTTAAAATATAATAAAGATAATTTTGAAATTTGTTATAATCTTGGAATTGCATATACTAGATTAAATGATTTCAAAAATGCTAAAATTTATTATGATAAAGCTGCAACAATAAATGCTTTAAACTATAAAGGATACTATAATTTAGGAATTATATCTTTATTGTATGATGACATAGATGAAGCAGAGAAATATTTTTTAGAAGGTTTAAAGGTAGAAGATACAGAGCCAGAAAGTTGCTACCAATTAGCTAGAATATATTTAATCAGAGGAGAAAAAGAAAAAGCAATCACATATCTGGATCGAGCAGTAAGCTTAGATAGTTCTTTTGCTAAAAAAGCTGCTAAAGATCCAATGTTTATAACAATTCAAAGATATATTCCAAAAAATATAAATGAGAAAATACGTAATAATATAAAAATGACAAAATTAGAATTAGATACGAAAAAACATTTAGAAGATACTTCATATATAGTTGGAAGAATAAGTAAAAACGATATAAAAAATATGAATATAATTAAAGAAAAAGGAATAGACTTACAAAGAGAAGAAAGAGAAGATTAAGGAGGATAATTATGAAAAATATTTCTATTATTGGCGGAGACCTTAGAATTGCTAAACTTGCAGAAATGATGTATGTAGATGGATATAATATATATACATATGGATTAGAAAAAGCGAAAATGAATAATAATGTTAACAAATGTAATAGTTTAGAAGAGGTAACTAGCAAGTCTGATATAATTGTAAGTTCAATTCCTCTTACAGGTGATGAAATTAACATAAATACACCTTTTAGCAACAATAAAATAAATATAGATGAACTTATTCCATATTTGAAGGGAAAGACTTTTATTGCAGGAAGATTTGAAGAAAAAGTATTAAACAAAATGAAAGAAGTTAATGTTATAGATTTATTAAAAAGAGAAGAATTAACAGTATTGAATACTATTTCTACTGCTGAGGGAGCAATTCAAATAGCAATGGAAGAATCTACAAAAACAATACATGGAAGTAAAATTTTAGTTATGGGATTTGGAAGAGTAAGTAAGATATTGTCAAATATGCTAAAAGGAATTGGAGCAGAAGTATATTGTGAAACTACAAAAACGGTAAATTGTTCTTGGATAAAAGCATATGGATATAAGCCTATTTTGTTAGATGAACTAGATAATTCTTTAGGTAAATTTGATATTGTAATAAATACAATACCACATGTTGTTTTAGATAAAGAAAAACTAAGCTTGCTTAATAAAGATTGTATTATTATAGATATTGCTTCAAATCCAGGAGGAGTGGATAGAAATGCTGCAAGACATCTTGGAATAAAACTAATTTGGGCACTTTCTTTGCCTGGAAAAGTTGCACCAATAACATCTGCTGAATTTATAAAAGAAACACTAGAAAATATATTAAAAGATATAAAAAAATAAGTAATAAAGGAGCAAAATAGCAATGATGGAAATTACAGTATTTAGAGCTATAATATTAGGTGCAGTACAAGGCTTAACAGAATTATTACCAATATCAAGCTCAGCACATCTATTTTTTATACCTTGGATTTTTAACTGGGGAGAAATAGGAGATTTTGATGTTGCACTTCATTTTGGAACATTATTAGCTATTGGAATATTCTTTTTTAAAGATTGGATAAAACTAATTAAAGGAGGATATGATCAAGTAGTTAATAAGAAAAAAACATTTGAAGGAAAAATGTTTTGGTATATTGTTTTAGCAACAATACCAGGAGGAATAATAGGATATTTATTAGATAAATATTGCTCTGATATTTTAACAAATCCACAAATTATAGGTATAGCATTAATACTTATGGGTATAATTTTATATATTGTTGATAAAAAAGCTAAAAACAAAATTAAATATCAAAATATGAATTTTAAGCAAACATTTTTAATAGGACTTTCACAAGCTTTAGCATTTATACCCGGAGTATCAAGGTCAGGGATAACAATGACAACAGCCAGAGCTATGGGAATAGAAAGAGAATCAGCTGCTAAATATTCTTTTATGTTATCAGCACCAATAGTATTAGCTGCTACAATATTTAAAATAAAAGATTTTGTATTTAGTTTTCCTTTCTTTGTAGGAATTTTAGTAAGCTTTTTAGTAGGAATAGTGGTTATAAAATTTTTATTAAAATACCTACAAAAAGGTAGCTTTAAGGGATTTGCAGTTTATAGAATTATTATTGGTATAATTATTTTAATAGTATATTTATCAAGAGTATAAATATTTATTTAATAAAATATAAATTTTGAATAAATATACAATAAAAAACGAATGTATTTGTCATTCGTTTTTTATTGTATATGAAAATCGACAATACCAAAAAGAGAAACTAATATAGGTTTATTTTTGAGAATAAATATAATTAAAAAATAAAAAAAATACTTTTAAATTCTTGCTATTTTGAAGATAGTATTGTATGATTATATAGTATAAGAAATCTAGCAGAAAGGGGCTAAAACCTAATGAAAAATATAGTAATAAAAGTATTTTTGTGTTTAGTAATAATTGGTATAACATTGTTAGGTTCACAAGTAAGTTATGCAGATTCTGTAAACCAATTAGAACCACATGGTGCAGGACAACTAGTTCAAATAAAAGAAAATTCAGAAAAAAAATTAGAAGATTATAAGGATGAATATGGATCTGATGCATATGGAATTGCAGCATACATATTAAATATAGTAAGAATTTATAGCATACCAGTATGCTTTATAGGTATAGCTATTGGAGGTATTTATCAAGTAATAGGAATTCGTAAGCTGGACGAAAGAGATAGAGGATTCGGAATTATGATTGGTTGTATTACGGTCCTAGTAATAACACAATTATTGCCACTTATTTTTGCTATAGTTGTAAAAGGTTGGAGGGGTTAAACAAATGAAAATATTATTTGCAGTAAATAATGAGAAAGTTTCAAAATCTATTATAAAAAGATATCAGGATGAGTATAAAGAAATAATATCCTATAAAAATGTATATTATTTTAATGCGATTTTAAAAGAATTACAAAAAGACAAATCATATGATAGAATAATTATAAGTGAAGATTTGGAACCATTTACTAATAATAATTTTGAACAAATAGATAAATTTATTTTTGAAAAATTAGATGACATTAGTGACGAGGCTACAAATTCTACAAGGTCTGATACACCAATTATTTTAATTTGTACTGATAGACGTACAAAATCAGATGAGATTTTGGTAAAATTATTTAGTATAGGAATTTATAATGCTTTAATTGGAACTGATAGAAATATAGACGAAATCTGTAAGCTTTTAAAAGTTCCTAGAACAAAAAAAGAAGCGAAAATTTATTATAAAATTGATTCAGAAGAAGTTGCATATCAATCAGAAAATGAAAATGATGTTAGCGAATCAGAAATTCAAAGTATTTTATCACATTATAAAAAAATAGGAAAAGATGAACAAAAATGTGTAGATGCATTTGATTCTATAGCTGAACAATATACAGATGTTCAATTAAAAGTAATAGCTAGTGTATTACCATTAAACGTAAAAGCAATACTAGAAGAAAAATCACCTAAATATCAACAAATAATGACTTTAATAGGTGGAAAGAGAACGGGAAACTATACGACTACAAAGAATGCTGAAAAAGATGAAAGTGGAATAAAAATAGGATTTATAGAAAATACAAAGAAAAATCCTAATTTAGGACCAGTTATTATTCCATCAACGGTAAATACAAAAAATGTTAAAAAAATATCAAAAAGAGTACAATCAAATTCAGGAGTAAATATTCCAGAAACAATTGTTACACCAGAACCCGAAATTCCAACTATTAATAATAATGAAGAAATTGAAGAAGTAGATTCTAAGAAATCAGACATTCCAGATTTGGATGATATACTTGCAAATACAGAGTCAGAAAAACCAAAAAGAAGAGGAAGACCACCTAAAGCAAAAAATACAACAGAGGTAGAAACAGAAACAGAAAAACCAAAAAGAAAAAGAGGAAGACCACCTAAAGTAAAAGAAGCTACAATAAATACAATTTCAGGAGATGAAGAAGATAATACAAATATAGGAACAACTCCAGAATGTGACGATGAAGAGGATAATAAAGTAACAGGAACAATTCTAGGATTTAATAATGAAGACGATGAGGACAATAATATAAATGCAGGAACAGTTCCAGGATTTGATGATGATGAAGACGATGAAGATAGTACAAATGTAGGAACAATTCCAGGATTTGATGATGACGAAGATGAAGAAGATAATACAAATGTAGGAACAATTCCAGGATTTGATGAAGACGAAGATGAAGAAGATAATACAAATGTAGGAACAATTCCAGGATTTGATGATGATGAAGACGAAGAAGATAGTACAAATGTAGGAACAATTCCAGGATTTGATGATGATGAAGATGAAGAAGATAATACAGATGTAGGAACAATTCCAGGATTTGATGATGATGAAGACGAAGAAGATAATACAGATGTAGGCACAATTTCAGGATTTAATAATCAAAATGATGTTAAACCTATTACAAACCAACAAACAATAAATCCAGTTAATAACTATAGAAATAATGATATATACAATCAAAATACTGGATTATCAAGAATGAGAAGGACTTATCCTACAGATAAAATAAATGCATTAATAACAAAAGAGAAAAAAATAGTTACTTTTGTTGGTACAAGCAAAAATGGTACATCTTTCTTAATTAATAATATTGCAGATAGCTTATCAAAAAAAGGAATAGATGTTGCAATTTTAGATGCTACAAAAAATAGAAATGCATATTATATATATACAGAAAACGAAGAAGATAAAAGACAAATTGCAGAAAAAAGTATACCAAATCTAATAAATGGTGTTGCAGCAGGTTTAAAAGTAAGTAAAACATTAACAGTATATACGGCTTTACCAGATGATGATATAGAAATGGAAAAATATGAAGAAATTCTATCAACACTTGTAAGAAATCATTCATTAATATTAATTGATTGTGACTTTAATACAGACTTTGGATATTTTGCAGCTTCACAAGAAATTTATTTGGTACAAAGTATGGATATACTTACAATACAACCGCTTACAGCATTTTTAAGAGATTTACAAAGTAAAAATATATATAAGCCAGAAAATTTAAGAATTGTAATAAATAAAGAATTAAATGTTAGAACATTAACTGTTAAAACAATAATTGGCGGAATTTCATATTATAATGATCCAGCAATGTCTTTTATGAGGGAATTATTTAATAGAGATACTGCTAAATATTGTACAATACCTTTTAATATAGAAGCATATTCAAAATATTTAGAAGGATTAGTAAATTGTAAAATATCAGTAGGAGGATATTCTAAAGAATTTCTACAAGCTTTAAGAACACTAGAAAATATGGTTTATCCATTATTAGATACAGCTTCACCTTCAAATAGAGCAGTACAAACAAACTATGGTGGAACTAGGTTTTCAAGTGAGATGAATGATACATTAAGTCAAATGAAAAGAAATTTTTAAAGTTAGAGGTGAAAAGTTTTGTCAGTAGCAATATTAGTAACTATAGTTATACTAGTTTGTATAATAGCAGCATTAATGGCATATAATGTTTCTATTCATAAAAAAATTAGTAAATTTAGCAATATAAGCGAAAAAATAAATGGATTAAACGTTTTACAAAATTTTATGGATACAATAGGTGAATATTCTAGTGTAGAAGAAAAAATTCAAAAAATAAATGATATTATTTTGAATAAATACAGTATATTAAAATATTCTACAATAGTAGTATTTGATGGAGCAGAATATCAATTAAAAGCTTCAAATGTAGATAAAAAACATTGGCAATCTTTAACAAGATTAGGAGAAGAAGAAATATTTAAAGATAGTATAGCAACAGCTACTCCTAAATATGTTACAGTAGAAAAAGACACAGAGAAGTTGCCTTATCAAAAAATGGAGTTTGGAAGAGCAAAATCTGCAATGTTCTTCCCTCTATATATTGATAATGTTTATATTGGCTATTGGTTAATAGAAAGTAGTGAGATACATGCTTTTGATAATATAGATACTGCAATAATAGAAGTAATAAGAGATAATATAGTAACAATCTTAAAAACAGTTCAATATCAAAATACTGTGGAGAATACTGTAAGAAAAGACTTATTTACAGGCTTAAAGTCAGCAGAATATTTATATGGTTTAGGAAAACAAAAAATAGATCAATATACAATTTCTACAGTTTGTATGTTTAGAATTACTAATATAGAAGAAATAAATGAAAGAGTAAGTAGACATTTAGGAAATAAAGTAATTACTGAAGTAAGTAAATTTTTTGAGAATAATATATCAAGTGAATATTTATTTGTAAGATATATGGGACCAAAATTTGTAATAGTATTTTCTGGAGTACAATCAGAAGATGTTGCTAATTTCCTAGAAGACATAAAAGCTCAAATAGAAGAAATGAAAATTCATCCAGATTTAGATGATAAAGCAATTGCAAATGTAAAAAATAAAGAGGATATATATGTAAGTCCAAGACTTAATTTTGTATTAACATCTTATTATAAAGGAACATCTATGGATGGTTTGACAAAGAAATTAGAAGAATATATTGATAATGCAGATAAATCAGAAAGTGATATTAATTATATTTAAAAGGAGTGGTATTAATGGGAAACTTTGATAAAACAATGAGTTTTAAAGTTGAACGTGATAAAAATGTAAAGGTAAAAGAAATACTTAAAGAAGTATATGACGCCTTAGCAGAAAAAGGATATAATCCAATTAACCAAATAGTTGGTTATATACTTTCTGGTGACCCAACATATATAACAAGTTATAATGATGCTAGAAATAAAATTAGATTAATCGAAAGAGACGAACTATTAGAAAAAATGGTAAAAAATTATATAGGATTAGAAGAAGAAAAATAATATGAGAATATTAGGAATTGATTATGGTGATGTAAGAACAGGAATAGCTATAACAGATAGCTTAGGAATTACAGCACAAGGATTAGAAACTATAAATAACAATAATAGTGATAGAGTTTTATTAAAAAGGTTAGAGGAAATAATAAATCAATATGAAGTCGAGACTATTGTAGTAGGAATGCCACTTAATTTAAAAGGAGAAAAAACTGTAAGAGCAGAAAAAACAGAAAAATTTATACATAAATTAAAATGCAAATTTAATAAAATGCCAATAGAAATAGTTGATGAAAGATTAACAACAGTACAAGCTCATAAGACAATGAATTTTTTAGATGTTGATAAAAGAAAGAAGAAAAATATTGTAGATACTATTGCTGCTGTTTATATTTTAGAAACTTATTTAGGAAAACTAAATAAAAAGTAGTTGCAAATTTGCAGAAAATAGTATATGATATTAAAAATTGAAAATAATAATTTAAAGATATCGAAAGGAGAAAAATATGAGCGAAGATATCAATAATACACCAAATAATGGTGAAGAATTAGAAAATATCATAATATTAAATGATGAAGATGGTAATGAAGTAAGATTTGAATTTTTAGATTTAATAGATTATGAAAATGAAGAATATGTTGTATTATTACCAACAGATGAAGATGACAATGATGAAGTAGTTATATTAAAAGTAGAAGATGTAGAAGGAAATCCAGAAATGGAAACATATGTAAGTGTTGATGACGAAGATACACTTAATGAAGTATTCGAAATCTTTAAAGAAAAATTCAAAGATGAATTTAATTTTATTGATGAAGAAGATTAATATTAACTAAATAATATAATAGAGTAAATACAATAAAAAAGAGGAGTAACTAAAAATAGTATGTAGAGAATAAAGGTTATTAGCTGAAAGCCTTTTATATGATGTTTTAGTGAAGGTAGCTTTTTTGTAGATATGCCGAAATAATAGTAAGTATATCCGGGTTGACTCCGTTAAAAGTTATAATGAGTATTAAATTTTAAGGTGGTACCGTAAGACTAATCTTGCCCTTAACAGCAGGATTAGTCTTTTTTTGAATTTTAGAAATATTACTTAAAATTCTATAAAAATAAATTAAGGAGGAATTTTTATGAATTATAATCACAAATTAAATGATAAGTACAATCCAAAAGACTTCGAAGAAAAAATTTATAAGGAAACAGAAGAAAAAGGTTATTTTAAACCAAGTATGGATAAAAGCAAAGAAGCTTATTGTATTATGATGCCTCCACCAAATGTAACAGGAAAACTACACATGGGTCATGCTTTAGATGGAACTATACAAGATATATTAATCCGTTTTAAAAGAATGCAAGGATATAATGCATTATGGCTTCCAGGTTCTGACCATGCATCTATTTCTACAGAAATGAAAGTTGTTCAAAAACTAAAATCAGAAGGAAAGACAAAAAGTGAGATTGGAAGAGAAGCTTTCTTAAAAGAAACATGGGACTGGACACATTTATATGGTGGAACAATTCAAGAACAACAAAAGAAATTAGGCTGTTCTTGCGATTGGGATAGACGTAGATTTACATTAGATGAAGGGCTTTCAGATGCAGTTAAAGAGCAATTCGTAAGATTATACGAAAAAGGACTAATCTATAAAGGTAAAAGAATGGTTAATTGGTGTCCTAATTGTAATACAACAATTTCAGATGTAGAAGTTGAATACCACGAAGAAAATACTCATTTATGGTATATTAGATATAAAGTAAAAGACGAAGACAAATATATAATTGTAGCAACAACAAGACCAGAAACAATGCTAGGAGATACAGCAGTTGCAGTTCATCCAGATGATGAAAGATATAAAGATTTAGTTGGTAAAACATGTATTTTACCAATTATGAATAAAGAAATTCCAATAATTGCAGATCATTTTGTAGAAAAAGAATTTGGTACAGGTGCTGTTAAAATAACACCTGCACATGATATGAATGATTACCAAGCAGGATTAAGACATAATTTAGAAATAATAGAAGTATTTGATGAAAACTTTAAAATGGGAGATTTAGTTCCAGAATATAAAGGAATGGATCTTTTAGAAGCAAGAGAAAAAATAGTAGAGAAATTAAAAGAATTAGGTGCACTAGTAAAAATAGAAGACTTAACACATAATGTAGGAAAATGCGAAAGATGTAAAACAACTATAGAACCAAAAATTTCAGACCAATGGTTTGTAAAAATGGAAGATTTAGCAAAACCTGCAATTAAAGCAGTTGAAAATGGAGAAATAAAATTCATACCTAAAAAATATGAAAAAATGTATTTTAATTGGATGAATAATATCCAAGATTGGTGTATTTCTAGACAATTATGGTGGGGCCACAGAATTCCAGCATATTATTGTGATGATTGTGGACATATAACAGTTTCAAGAAATGAAGTTACAGAATGTGAAAAATGTAAATCAAAAAATATACATCAAGATGAAGATACATTGGATACATGGTTTAGCTCTGCGCTATGGCCATTTTCTACACTTGGTTGGCCAAATACAGAAAGTGAAGATTATAAAACATTCTTCCCAACAAATGTATTAGTTACAGCATATGATATTATAACTTTCTGGGTATCAAGAATGATAGTATCTAGCTTAGAACTTACAAAAGAAAATCCATTTAAAGATGTTTTAATTCATGGTATTGTAAGAGATAGCCAAGGAAGAAAAATGTCTAAAACACTTGGTAATGGTGTTGATCCATTAGAAGTAATTGATGAATATGGTGCAGACGCATTAAGATTTTCTGTACTTTCTGGAACAACAATGGGAAATGATATAAGATATATGCCAGAAAAATTAGATCAAGCATCAAACTTTGCAAATAAAATTTGGAATGCTGCTAAATTTATTACTAATTCATTAGAGCCAGATGAAAAAATAATAGAATTTTATAATAAAGTATATAATCCAGATAAAAAAGAATTCAACGGTGAAATGTTAAGAATAGAAGATAAATGGATTTTAAATAAATTAAATACATTAATTAAGGATATTACAAAATTAATAGAAGATTATGATTTAGGTATTGCACTAGATAAAATATATAATTTTATTTGGAATGAATTCTGTGATTGGTATATTGAAATTTGTAAAACTAGAATTTATAGTGAAGATGCAGAAGAAAGAGTACAAGTTGATTTTGTATTAGATTATGTATTAAGAAATTCTTTAAAATTATTACATCCATTTATGCCATTTGTAACATCAGAAGTATATTCTAAATTAGTTCATTATGATGATATAGATATTATGATGTCAAACTGGTCAGAATATAATGAAATAGCGCAATTTGAAAAAGAAGAAGAAATCATAGAGAAATTTAAAGATATAATTGTGGATATACGTAATACAAGAGCTAATATGAATGTTCATCCAAGTAAAAAGACTACATTAATATTTGTAACAAATGAATATAAGACATCTATAGAAGAATCTGATGAATTCTTAAAGAAATTAGGATTTGCAACAGATATTAAAGTTCAAGAAAATAAAGAAGGAATTCCAGAAAATGCAATAGCAATTTTAAAAGATGGAATAGAATTATATATTCCTTTTGATGAATTAGTTGACATCAAAGAAGAAATAGAAAGATTAGAAAATGAAATTAAGAAATTAGAAGCAGAAGTTGAAAGATGTAATAAAATGCTTTCTAATCCAGGATTTGTTAATAAAGCTCCAGAGGCTAAAGTTAATGAAGAAAAAGAAAAATTAGCAAAATATGAAGAAATGCTAAATGCTTCAAAAGAAAGACTAACAAAATTAAAAGGATAAGAAATAACCTAAGCTATAAGCTTAGGTTATTTCAGATAATTATGTGACCAGGTTAGAGATTTTGCAATATTATGTAAATTGTGGTAAAATATAATTGTAACAAATTTTTGCTTTTTCTTTAAGTAATAATTTATCTGAAAGAATGATGGAAAGGATTTTTTCAGGTTACACTAAAGACAAAGCTACTGTTTTTTAGGAGGATATGGATATGAGAACAACAGAAGAAACAAAAAGAACAATGACACCCGAAGAAGAAGAACGCTTTTACGGAATTGACCGGGATGGAAATTTAAGCCCGCAGTTCCGCGTAGCGGATTTCGGAACAATCGGAGTTCAGTACTTTCCGACAGAAAAGAAATATATCTTAAAAGATATCAATTCTCTTAAGATGAGAGTTTCTATGGCAAGACTCATTTCTGCCTGGAGGAATACGGGGAAATATGAATGGGAGCTTGCGATGGCTTCCCTGTTCATGAAGCCGTTGAGAGAGGCATGGGACGAAGGCTGGGATGAGGTGGATATAACTCATCTCTTTGAGGCTGAGTTCAATGCTTGGCCGACAAACCGGTCCGATGAAAAGCGGAAGGAAATCGACGGAAAGACCTATCGCGTTTTCGATCAGGAAGACGTAAAGGCAAGAGTACTTCCGTTATTCGAAGTGGTCGGGGAGACCGACGAAGTGATCTATCTGAAGGCAAAGCTTGCCTGATGATAGATGCAGTAGCAAAGTAAAAAAGACCACCTATTTACAGTTTTTACTGTAGATAGGTGGTCTTTAAATTTACATATTATTTTTCATACTAGCCAAAGCACATTTTATACCATCAACAGAAGCAGACATAATACCACCAGCATAACCTGCGCCTTCACCACAAGGATATATTCCTTCTACATTGGACATAAAGTTTTCACCACGAATAATCCTTACAGGAGAAGAACTTCTTGTTTCAACACCAGTTAAAATGCTATCTGGATTTGCAAATCCATGTAATCTATTATCAAAATATACAAAAGCTTTTTTCATAGTATCAGTTACAAAATTAGGTAATAGTAAATTTAGGTTATAAAAAGTAAATCCAGGTAAATATGTAGGTTTAACTTCACCAATTTCATTAGACATAGAATTATTCATAAAATCACCAAGTTTTTGAATTGGTGCAAAATAATTTTTACCTCCTGCGATAAAAGCTTTTTCTTCTAATTCTTTTTGAAAATCTATTCCAGCTAAAGGACTTGAAGAAGAAAAATCAGCAGGAGTTACATTAACTAAAACAGCGCTATTAGCATTTATTCCATCTCTTTTAAAATAACTCATTCCATTTGTAACAATAGTATTTTCTTCACTAGAAGAAGCCATAACAGTTCCACCTGGACACATGCAAAATGTGTAACATGATCTTCCAGTTTCTTTATCATGATATGCTAATTTATATTCTGCAGGAGGAAGTTTTAGTTTTGTCTTATCACCATATTGTGCTAAATTAATATTTTTTTGTAAATGTTCAACTCTTACTCCAACTGAAAAGTTTTTACTTTCCATATTAAGACCTTTTTCAAAAACTTTATAAAATGTATCTCTACTACTATGTCCAATAGCAAGAATAACATTAGATGTAGGAATAGTATATTCTTTTCCATTATTAATATATGTAATTGCTTCTACTTTATTATTTTTTATAGAAAAATCAATTACCTTACTATTAAATAAAAATTCTCCACCTTTAGAAATAATGTAATTTCTAATATTTCTAATAATTTTTATCAAATTATCTGTACCAATATGAGGTTTAGATAAATATAAAATTTGTTTTGGTGCACCAAATTTATAAAAATCTTGTAATACAATACTGCACAATGGATTATTAATACCAGAAGTAAGCTTTCCATCAGAAAATGTTCCAGCACCACCTTCTCCAAATTGAACATTAGAATTTATATTCAATTTACCAGTTTTCAAAAATAAATCTACATCTTTTTGTCTTTCATCAACAGATTTACCTTGTTCAATGATAATAGGTTTAATTCCATTTTTAATAAAAGTTAAAGCAGAAAAAAGTCCAGCAGGACCAGCTCCAACTATTACAGGTCTAAAATTATTTTGACAATTTACTGTTATATTTGGAATAGATATTTCATAATCCTTAAACTTTTTATATTTATTATCAGATTTAAATTTTACTGCAATACTATATAAATAATGAATATCATTTTTATTTCTAGCATCTATAGATTTCTTTAAAATATGCCATTCTAAAATATCATCAATATTTATATACAATTTTTTACAAATATATTTAATTAATTCGTCATCTGTATAATCTTTATTAATTTTTATATTATCAATTTTTTTCATATGAATCTCCTTAAAAATATTAACTAAAATCAATTATAACACAATTTGTAGAAAATAGTCGATGACTTTTTGGCAATCGACAAAACTTCCCAAGAATTGCTATTGGAAAATAATGTAAGCGGAACTATAATAATAAAAGTGATTTAACTTTAAGTAATTATGAAGGAGGTAAAAGCAAATGCAAACAAAATACCTGGAAAAGGACAAGCTGTTATTCTTTGCTTTAGAAGAGGAAATAGATCACCATACTACAAAAGAATTAAGGAGGAAAATGGATTATGAGATTGAAAGACGCATGCCTAAAAAAGTTATATTTAATTTTAATAGTGTTAGCTTCATGGATAGTGCAGGAATAGGATTATTATTAGGAAGGTATAAAATTGTTAATATGCTTCGGTGGAGAAGTTGCATTAATAAATGTAAACAAAAGTGTAAGAAAAGTATTAGAAATGTGTGGAATACTAAAATTGATTCATATTTATGATAGTTTTGATATGGAATTTAATGCAGGATAGGAGGAGAAAAATGAATAGAAAATATAAAAATAAAATGCAACTAGAGATACTAAGTAAATCAAGTAATGAAGCATTTGCACGTATAACAGTTGCTGCATTTGCAGCACAGCTAGACCCAACAATAGAAGAGATTTCTGATATTAAAACTGCTGTTTCAGAAGCAGTTACAAATTCAATAATTCATGGATATGAAAATAAAGATGGAATAATAAAAATAGTGGCATATCTATTTGAAGATTCTATAAGAATAGAAATATCAGATCAAGGAAAAGGAATTGAAGATATAAATATAGCTAGAGAGCCTCTATATACAACAAAACCAGATTTAGAAAGATCAGGAATGGGATTTACTATTATGGATAGTTTTATGGATGAATTAAAAATAGAATCTGTTGTTGGAATGGGAACAAAAATTACTATGGAAAAGGTAATAGCTGTAAAAAAGACAAACGAAAATAATGATGATGAAATAGATTATTATAACGAAACAAAAATATAGAGCATGGAGGTTTGTATGCAATATGAAAATGATGTTAACTTCATTTTAGAGGCAAGAAAAGATAAGGAAAAGTTAGGAATTCTGGTAGAGCAAAATAGTGGATTAGTATGGAGTATTGTAAAAAGGTTTTTAGGAAGAGGATATGAAGCAGAAGATTTATTTCAAATAGGAAGTATTGGTTTAATAAAAGCAATAAAAAATTTTAATCCAGAATATGAAGTGAAATTATCAACATATGCAGTAACCTACATATTAGGAGAAATAAAAAGATTTATAAGAGATGATGGAATAATAAAAGTAAGTAGAAGTATAAAAGATTTATGTGTAAAAATAAAGGATATAGAAAATAGAAAAATGAAAGAAGGAGAAAATGTAACAGTAGAAGAAATAGCAAAAGAACTTAAAGTTGATAAAGAAGAGATAATATTAGCCTTAGATTCTACAAAACAGGTAGAATCTATATTTGTAGAATCAAATGATGATAAAAACAATACTACATTATTAGATAAACTAAGTAATAACAAAGATGAAGTAGAAGAGGTTATAAATGAAATATCTATAAAAGATATTTTAAATAAAATGAATAAAAGGGACAAAGAAATTATTTTATTAAGATATTTTAGAGGAAAGACGCAATCAGAAGTTGCAAAAATTATGAACATTTCACAGGTTCAAGTTTCAAGATTAGAAAAGAAGATTTTAAATAATATGAAATTAGAGTTAAGCTCTTAGGAGGAAAAGTGAGAAAAGCAATAATATATTTTATTGGAATAGTTTTAATAATTTTTTTAATACCAATAATTTGTACTATAAGACCTAAAAGTGAAACAGTAGATAGCATGGTAAATAATACTAATAATATTACAATTAGTACTTATGATTACAAAGATTATGAAACAATTAGTTTATTACATAAAGAAACAAATAAAATAGAAAAAATTCCATTAGATGAATATTTGTATGGAGTTGTATCTGCAGAAATGCCAGCAAGTTTTGAAGAAGAAGCATTAAAGGCTCAAGCGGTTGTCGCAAGAACATATACAATTTATAAAATAAAAAATAGTAAAAATAAACATGGAGATGCACAAATATGTGATGATTCTACATGTTGCCAAGCATGGATTTCAAAAGAAGATAGAATGGCAAAATGGAAAGAAGAAGAAAGAGAGAGTAATTGGAATAAAATAGTAAATGCAGTAAATAGTACACAAGGTAAAATAATAACATATCAAGGAGAACCAATAGATGCGTTTTTTCATTCAAATAGTGGTGGCAAAACAGAGATACCGGTTAATGTATGGGGAGGAACAGGATTTCCATACTTACAGGTTGTGGAAACATCAGGAGAGGAAAATTATAGTCAGTACAATTCAGAAGTTACTATTTCCAAGGATGACTTTGTAAGTAAAATGAAAGAAAAATATGATGATTTTGAAATAGATTTTAGTCAAAAAGATTGTATAAAAATTGAGAGTTATACAGAAGGAGGAAGAGTAAAAGAAATAAAAATAGGTAATAAAACTTTATCAGGAGTAGAAGTAAGAACAATATTTGAATTAAAATCAGCAAATTTTGAGTTTAAAATAAGTGATGGTGAAATTAAATTTACAGTCAAAGGATATGGACATGGAATTGGGATGAGTCAAACCGGCGCTGATAGTTTGGCTAAAAATGGTAGTACATATGAAGATATAATTCACCATTTTTATATAGGAGTAGAAATAAAAGATATGTAATTACTGTATAATATTCAAAAATAAGGAAATACTTTTATTAAATAAATTGCCAATAGGCAAAACAAAAAGTAGGAGGATTGTTATGAGAGATGACAAAAGAAAATCAAGAAGTATTATATATGTATGCATATTAGCAATTATATTAATTGGTGTTTCCATTGTATCAATAGTATTATCAAATGATAAAAATGAGCCAATAGAACTAAAACAAACAGAGCTTGCAGACTTAAATGAAATTTATGAAGAAAATACTACAGAGGCAAGTTCTCAAACTAGTAAAACTGTAAATGAAGTAAAAGAAGAAAATAAAGTTGCTTTAAATACAGAAAAAGAAGTAAGTAAAAACACGACTTCTTCAAACACAACAAAAGCTACAAACACTACAAGCAAGACAACTACGGCTAAAACAGAAACTAAAAAAGAAGAAAAAAAGGAAGTTAAATTTGAAGAACCAGTTAAAGGAGAAATAATAAAAGAATATGCAAAAGATAATTTGTTGTATTCAAACACTTTAAATGAATGGACTACACATCTAGGAATAGACATTAAAGCTGATAAAACAACAGTTGTAAAAGCAGCATATGAAGGAACAGTAGAATCAATAAAAAATGATCCAAGATATGGATTAACTGTAATTATAGAACATGATGATGGATTTAAAACAGTATATTCAAACTTGCTTACATCAGAATTTGTAGTTGAGGGAGAAAAAGTAAAAACAGGACAAACTATAGGAACAGTTGGAAATACTGCTACTTTTGAAAGTAAAGATGAAAGTCATTTACATTTTGAAATTTTAAAAGATAATGAGAAAGTAGATCCTACATTATATGTATATAAATAAGTTATTAAGGTGAAATTCCACTTTGTTTAAAAAAAGGAGGTAGCTACGAGCCACCTCTTTTTTAATTATAGATAAGTTATGCAAAGAAAAATCTTAGATTCATTTATTTGTTTTCGATTGGAAGCCACCATTCAGTATGTCCTGGACCATTATAAACTTCAAGTTCCGGTATATTTCTAATATTATAACCAGAATAAGGTATCCAGTTACGATATGCATTATGTGAAAAATTATAAAAGAAATCACCAGAAATTTCATCAATTTTAAATACAGCCCAAGTAGAACTTGGAATAACTATTTTTTTACTGTGTGGCATATGTTCTTTACTTGCAACATAATAATTAGCATTAATAGATTTTGGAAAAAATTCATCATATTCTATAACACCATATGCAGTATAATCATTTAAGATATGGTCATAAGTTGCATCTTTAGAAAGTTCTTTCCAAAATTCTGGAGCTATTTTTTTTATTTCAGGTAAATAACATTTTTTAGGAATACCATATAATTCAATTTCATCATGTTCTTCAATTTTATAATGCAATTCTTTATTAGTTCTAATATTTGCAAAAGAATATGGTGGAAAATTCTTTATATATTGTTTTTCTTTTTTTACTTTACTTGGTTTAATACCATGAAATTTATAAAAAGACCTAGAAAAGCTTTCAGAATTTTCATATCCATATTTAATTGCTAAATCTATAATTTTTACATCAGAATTTTGAAGTTCAATAGCAGCCATACTCAAACGCCTTTTTCTAATATATTCTGTTAATGTCATACCAGTTAGAAATGTAAAAATCCTATACATAGTATATTCATTAACACATAGTATTTGAGCCATTTTTTTAGAATCTATATCTTTATCTAAATTATTTTCAATATAATTAATTAGTTCTGTAAATTTATCAAAATTATCCATAATTCCTCCAATTAAAAGTATTTTATCATAAAACAGACTTTTTTGGTACCTAAAATGTCAATAATTAATATAGAAAAAAACTTATAATTATTATAGGAGGGATAATTATGGAAAAAGAATATATAGATATAACACCACATAGAAGTATAATGTGTAAAATAAGTCAAACAGGTTATTCGGTTCAGGAAGCAATATCAGAATTAATAGACAATTCTATAGATGCTAGATTAGAAAATGAGAAACTAACAATAAAAGTCACGCTTAGTAAAGAACATATTATTATAGAAGATACTGGTAAAGGTATGAATAAATCACAAGCCAAGGATTCAATAAGATTAGGATATTCAAGCAAAAAGGAAAAACTTGGTGAATTTGGATTAGGTCTAAAAACAGCAACATCATTTTTAGGAGAAGAATTTCTTTTAAAGACAAAGCAAAAAGATTCAAACGAAGAATATGTAATTAAATATGATGAAAATGAATGGCTACAAAATGGAGACTGGTTTAAATTTCCATTTATAATAGAAGAAAAAAATGATAAAAAACATGGCACAATAGTAGAAGTAAAAAAATTAAAAATAGATTTAACAGATGAACTTTTAAGAAAAATCAAAGAAGAATTAGGAAGAAGGTTTGCGCCATTTATATTAAATGATGAAATTTATTTATATTTTAATGGGGAAAAATGCGAAGTACCTAAACCAGAGATAATAGAAGGAACTAAAAAAGAAATAGATATTAAAGTGGGAAAATGCGAAATTAAAGGTTGGTGGGCATATCAACTTGCAGGTTATAACAAAAGTTATTATGGATTTAATACATTTAGAAGAGGAAGATTAGTTACAGTTTTTGATAAAATAGGACTTACAAATAATCAGGAAATAAAACAAATAATAGGAGAATTAGAAATATCTGGAGTAGATATTACACATGATAAAAAAGGTTGGGTAAAAACTTCAGAAGAATATAAACAAGTAGAAGAAAAATTAATGGAATATTTTAAAGAATATGAATATAAACCAAAGAGATTATTAACAGGATATCCTGCAAGTAAAGGAAAAGTTATTGGAACAGTAAGACAAGTGAATATGTTCCATGCTGGAAATATGGAGCAAGAAATAAAAAAGGTAAATAAAGGAGATATTATCGTTACTGCGATGACAAGACCACAATATTTAATTGCAATAAGAAGAGCAGGAGGGATAATTACAGATTTAGGAGGAACTCTTTGTCATGCTGCAATAGTATCTAGAGAATTTGGAATACCAGCAGTTGTTGGAACTAATATAGCAACAAGTGTATTACAAGATGGCCAAAAAGTAATAATAGATGGAGGAGAAGGTGTAGTATATGAATATTAAAATACCAGAATATTTATTAAAAATGCCAACATATTTACCAAATGATATAGAAGGAATGATTTTTACTTATCCAAATAAATTTCCTTTAATAAAAAAGAAATATGAAGAAGTCGCAAAAAAATATGCAATGGATCCAGCAGGATTTAGAGAATATGGAGATTCACAAAAAGCAGAACTAGTAGTAGCTCTTGATAATTTAAAGAAAGAATACGAAGAGTGCAAAGATAAAGACTTAGAATATATGGTAAGAATGGATCAAAGATTAAATAAATTATTTTGCTTTAGATTTTGGATAGTAAATTATTTGTTTGCAGATGGTCCAATACATAGTTTTTATGTTGATAATTTGAAATTGTTAATAAGAAAAGCTGTAAAGGCAGATGAAACAGAAAAATATGAAGCAAAAGTTGAAGAAATAATACAAACACTTCTACAATCAGATTATGCAGACGAATACTTACAACAAGCATTAGATTGTAATGCAGCTTTAAATGAATTAAAAAATATTAAAGAAATACAGGAATCTTTAGATAAAGTAACTAAATTAATAGATGAAGATCCAATGAAAAATGTAAATGAAATAAATACTATTTGGAAAGATGTTTGGAATGTTATAAAAGACAACGAAGTATTAGGGAAAAAATTACGTCATGCAATTTATCAAGTTAAGTTTAGAAGTTCAATGATTCCTTTATATAACATTTTGACACATACAATAGAATTTAGAAAAGAAAATCTACAGTTACAAGAAAAATATGATAACATGCATAATAAGATAGATGATATTTTAGAAAAAGCTAAAAAAGAATTGTCAGCAGATGAATATGATTTATTAATAATGTCATATGAACAAGCTAAGAATTTTGCAATGTATAAAGATGTAATGGGAGCAGTTGATGGAAAGTTAATACCATTTTGGTTTGGTATTCATGATGAAATACGAGACATATTAAAAAGATCAAATCCAAATATGCCAATCCGTTCAGTAGGACAAGCGGGAATGTTTTATTATTTAGTATGGTATTTACCACCAGAACTAAAAGCTATAGTCATAACACCAGATTTTACTGACTTTTCTTTGGAAAATTTATAGGAGAAAAAATATGAAAGATATAAATATAATATTAACCAGGCACGGAAGATATAATAATTCTAGGGATAAAAGAGACTTAAGTATTGGTCATATCACAGAAAAAGGGAAAAAAGAAATTGCAGAGAAGACCAAAAAGAGAATGGATAGATTAGTAGGAGATAATTTAAAAGATACTACATTTCTAATTATTGCTTCTCCAACATATTGGTTAAGTGATAAAAGACTCGGAAGAAGAGCTATAGAGACAGGGATAGAAACTAGAAATGAAATATTAAAAGAATTACAAGAAGAAGGTCTTTCAAAAGAAGAGGCAAAAGGACATTTTTATTCAGAACCAAAAATATATACAAGACACACTAATGGAATTAGTATAGAAGAACTAAGAAATAAATTAGCAGAGCCAAATGTATATGATTTGGCTCCTGAGTATATACAAAAATTAAAAGTAAGATATGGTGGTATGAATTCTGGATTTTGGAGAGAGCTTGCAAGTTCAGAAGAAGTAAAAGAATATAATAAAGAAGCAGAAGGTCCAACAGATTTAAAAAGAAAAGTAACAGAATTATTAAACTATGTGGTAGATTGGTCAAAAGAATATTCCAAAAGTCATGATACCAATATATGTGTTTTTCTTATTACACATGGAGAAACGATGGAACCATTTATTCATAATAAAAAATTATCACATATAACTGAATTTGGATATAATGATGGAATTGTATTTAATGTAAAAGAAGATGGCATAATAATAAGAACAGAAGATGAAAAATTTATAGGACCACCACCAAAAGTAAAAGATGAAGATATATTAGGTAGGGATTAATATGATATATAAATTAAGTGAAGTTAGTAAGAAAGATATACCAGAGGTTGGAGGTAAGGCAGGAAATTTAGGAGAACTTATTAATTTAGGTTTTAATGTACCTAGAGGATTTGTGTGTACATCAAAAGAAAATAAAGAAGATATATATAATATGTATGAAAATTTAAAATTAGATAAAGTAGCAGTAAGATCATCTGCTATATGCGAAGATGGGACTCAAAATTCATATGCAGGTCAATTTGATACATTCCTTAATATAAATAAAGAAGAAATTATTTCAAGTATAGAAAAATGTTATAATTCAAATAAATCTGAAAATATAAAAGGATATATTAATGAAAAGAATATAGAAGAGGATAATACAAAAGTATCTGTTATAATTCAAGAAATGATAAATGGAAATATATCTGGAGTAATGTTTACGAAAGATCCAATAACAGGTAATGATAAAATTCTAATAGAAAGTGTATTTGGACTTGGAGAAAAATTAGTACAAGGAGAAGCCACACCAACGCAAATTATTCTTGATAAAGAAACACTAAAAGTAGAAAACGAAATAGGCGAAAAAATGTTATCAGAGGATATTGTAAAAACGTTAAGTGAAATTGGTATTAAAATAGAAAGAAAGTTTATGGCTCCACAAGATATAGAATGGACAATAAAAGATGGAGAAATATATATATTGCAGACTAGAAATATAACCACAATATAGAGTGTTTTCTGCAATAGAAAAAATAGAAATTCTATTGCAGAAAAAAATATTAAAAAAAATGAAAAAATATGTTGACAAGGAAATGGACGTGTGGTAATATAATTAAAGACCGAGTAACAAGAGAAAAAATAACATAGAAATATGTAGGAATTAGTAATTAAAAAAGCAACAAGTGAAGAGGAAAAAGAAGTAAATTACTAATTTTATTTTTTGCTAAAAAACGCTTAAAAAAATAATTTAAAAAAATTTAAAAAAAGTGTTGACAAAGAATGCGAAAGGTAATATAATACAAAACGTTCCAACTGGAACAAAAAAGTACATTGAAAAGTAAATAATAGATTCAAAATGAGAAAACAACCAGCGGTAGTAAAAATACTACCAA
>CALYAJ010000023.1 GCA_944393485.1 uncultured Clostridia bacterium | reverse complement strand
GATATTGAATATAATAATAATTATGATGTTGCTAAAAAATATGAAATAGAAAATGAAATTGATAAAGAATTATTTGACAAGTTAATCAAAAATAAAATTAGTAACATAATAGAAAAGACAAGAATTAAAATACCAATAGAAAACGACTTAAAAGTTGAAATAGATATATATTATGATTATTTAGAAGGATTGCTTACAGCAGAAATAGAATTTCCAAACGAAGAATTAGCCAATAAATTCCAAAAAACAGCTTGGCTAGGTGAGGAATTAGGATATAAAAAATTATCAAATAGAAAATTATCAGAAATGACAAAAGATGAATGGCAAAAAGAAGTTACAAAAGAAATGATAGAAAACAATAATATTATAATTAAACAATTAAAAGATAATTATAATATAAAGTAAGTTATTAATTTTTAAAATTTATATATTTTTTAGGAGGAATTTAAAATGGGAAAAATTATAGGAATTGACTTAGGAACAACAAATTCATGTGTTGCAGTTATGGAAGGTGGAGAACCAGTAGTTATACCAAATGCAGAAGGAAATAGAACTACACCATCAGTTGTAGCATTTTCAAAAAATGGAGAAAGATTAGTAGGACAAATAGCTAAACGTCAAGCTGTTACAAATCCAGAAAACACAGTTATTTCTATTAAAAGAAAAATGGGAACAGCAGAAAAAGTTAAAATAGATGGAGATGAATTCTCACCACAAGAAATATCAGCAATGATATTACAAAAATTAAAAGCAGATGCAGAAAATTATTTAGGACAAAAAGTTACACAAGCTGTTATAACAGTTCCAGCATACTTTAGCGATAGTCAAAGACAAGCAACAAAAGATGCAGGAAAAATAGCAGGACTAGAAGTTTTAAGAATTATAAATGAACCAACAGCAGCATCACTTGCTTATGGAATGGATAAAGAAGATCAAGATCAAAAAATAATGATTTATGATTTAGGTGGAGGAACATTTGATGTTTCTATACTAGATATTGGTGATGGAGTATTCGAAGTTTTATCTACAAATGGTAATACACATTTAGGTGGAGATGACTTTGACCAAAGAATTATAGATTATTTAGTATCAGAATTCAAAAAATCAAATGGAATAGATTTAAGCACAGATAGAATGGCTATGCAAAGATTAAAAGAAGCTGCAGAAAAAGCTAAAATAGAATTATCTGGAATGCAACAAACACAAATTAATTTACCATTTATTACAGCTGACAGCACAGGACCAAAACACTTAGATGTAACATTAACAAGAGCTAAATTTGAAGAATTAATTAGTGATTTAATAGATGCAACAAAAACACCAGTTGAACAAGCTTTAAAAGATGCAGGAATATCTGCAAATGATTTACACAAAGTATTATTAGTTGGTGGATCTACAAGAGTTCCAGCAGTACAAGAAGCTGTTAAGAAAATAACAGGAAAAGAACCAGATAAAGGAATAAATCCAGATGAATGTGTTGCTATTGGTGCAGCAATTCAAGGTGGTGTACTTTCTGGAGATGTTAAAGACTTAGTATTACTTGATGTAACACCATTATCATTAGGTATTGAAACATATGGTGGAGTATTTACAAAATTAATCGATAGAAATACAACAATACCAACAAAGAAATCACAAGTATTCTCTACAGCAGCTGATGGTCAAACAGCAGTTGAAATTCACGTTCTACAAGGTGAAAGAGAAATGGCTTCTGGAAATAAAACATTAGGAAGATTCCAATTAACAGGAATTCCAGCAGCTCCAAGAGGAGTACCACAAATCGAAGTTACATTTGATATTGATGCAAATGGTATAGTTCACGTATCTGCAAAAGATATGGCAACAGGAAATGAACAAAATGTTGTTATAACAGCATCAACAAACTTATCAGATGCAGATATTGAAAAAGCTGTAAAAGATGCAGAAGCACATGCTGCAGAAGATAAGAAAATGAAAGAAGATATAGAAGTTAGAAATAATGCAGAAAGCCTAATCTTTAATACAGAAAAAACATTAAAAGATTTAGGAGATAAGATTAGCAATGAAGAAAAATCTAAAGTAGAAGCAGAACTTGAAAACTTAAAGAAAACATTAGAAGGTAAAGATACAGAAGCTATTAAATCAGCAACAGAAAAATTAACATCTGTATTCTATGAAATAACAGAAAAATTATATAAAAATGCAAATCCTAATGGTGCTACTGGAGCAGGAGATCAAGGAGCTACATCAGGAACAACAGAAGAAGGACCAAAAACAGATGACAATGGAAATGTATATGATGCAGATTATAAAGTAGAAGACGATAATGACAAAAAATAATTTTAAATGTTGGGGGCCTTAAAGAGGCCTCCAATAATTAAGTTGGAGGAAAATAATGGCAGAAAAAAGAGATTATTATGAAGTTTTAGGTGTAAACAAAAATGCAACAGATGATGAATTAAAGAAAGCATTTAGAAAACTTGCTAAAAAATATCATCCAGATGCAAATCCAGATAACAGAAAAGAAGCAGAGGAAAAATTTAAAGAAGTAAATGAAGCTTATGAAACACTTTCTGACCCACAAAAAAGAAAAATGTATGACCAATTTGGATTTAATGGTCCACAAGGTTTTGGAGGTCAAGGTGCAGGTCAAGGCGGATATTACTCATATAGTACAAATGGTTTTGACGGATTTGGAAACTTTGGTGATTTTGGTGATATATTTAGTTCATTCTTCTCTGGATTTGGAGGAAGTAGCAGAAGTAATAGAAATGGACCTAAAAGAGGTAGAGACCTAAGACATTATATAGAAATTACTTTTGAGGAAGCATATTCTGGAGTAAAAAAAGAATTTTATATAAATAGAAATGAAAAATGTACTACATGTAATGGAACAGGAGCAAAACCAGGAACAAATCCAGTTACATGTTCACATTGCCATGGTACAGGTCAAATAACACAAGTACAAAATACAATTTTAGGTCAAATGCAAACTACAAGAACTTGTCCAGATTGTCATGGTACAGGTAAAATTATAAAAGAACCATGTTCTAGCTGTAGAGGAAAAGGAACAGTAAGAAAACAAGCAAAAGTTACTGTAAATATTCCTGCAGGTATTAATGATGATCAAACTGTTGTATTAAGAGGAGAAGGAGAACCAGGAGAAAGAGGTGGAGAAAAAGGAGATATTTATGTAACAATACATTTAAAAAGACACAGTATATTTACTAGAAATGGAAACAATGTATATTGTGATATCCCTGTTACAATTACACAAGCAACTCTTGGTGCAGAACTTGAAATACCTATGGTAAATGGAGAAAAAGTAAAATATAAAATACCAGAAGGAACTCAAACTGGAGCTAAATTTACTATAAAGAATAAAGGATTTAAAGCAATAAATGCTAACTGGCAAGGTGACTTTGTATTTACTGTAAATGTACAAACACCTAAAAGATTAACAAAAGAACAAAGAGAATTATTGGTACAACTTGCCAAGACAATGAATGAACAACCTCCAGTAAAGAAAAGAGGATTATTTGGATAGACAGTGATTTAGGAACGATCATTGAATTACTATTTAAATAGTAATATCAATTAATACAAGATTAATGATTATATTTAAATTACTACAATTTAAGCATAAAAAACTGTGAAAGAGCATATTATATTCTTTCACAGTTTTTTGAAAATAATCGATATTATTCAGGATAGTTAGGAATCAGAAGATCAAAATCAAAAACATATCCAATATTTTCTAAAATCTCGGAAATTCTTGGATAGTTTTTTACCAGATATGTTTCTCCATCTGCTGCATATATAATGGTAATAAAATTTCTACCATCATATGCAGTGTTAAATTTCCCTAATTTTTTTCGGGAGAAATAGAGGATGACATAGGATAATATGTCACTTTTGTTCCAATATATATACCTGTATCAGGTATTCTTCTTGCAACAGATAAAATATCGTCCGGAAGAGGTTCAATACCTATTAATTTAGCAATGCGTTTTAAAATGTTTTTAGTAGTATTGACAGAATACTTAAACAGTGTATCACAATTCTTTTCCCATTCTATATGTGATTCTTTTGAACCAGTTGTATAAACATTAGGACCATATGGAACGTATAAGACTTCATCACTTACTTTTTGGAATCCACTGTTTTCGAGTATTTCTTCAATATTACGAAAATATGGACAAATAAATGTACCAAAATCAGCCGCATAGACTACTGTTCCATGTACGGTTTCAGTCATATCCGAACAATTATATATTCGAATATCTGTCTGTATAGGATGGACTATATATGATGAGTTTTCACCATATATCCGAGTGCCATCTACAGAAACTTTAATACTTCTTCCCATGACTTCTGCAATATCAATTTTTCCTCTCATAGAAAAATCCTCCTATAGTGCTTATTTCAACATTGTTATCATCGAAAGTATATCATCTTATACATAAATATGCAAATAATGTAATTAATGAAAAGTAAAAACCTCGAAAGAGCATAAATTGTTCTCTCGAGATTTTTACAAAAATTAAACGATTGTATAACCAAGAAGATTATCAACATCTTCAGGTTTAATCTCGCCAGATGGATCATAATAGCATTGGCGGAGATATTTTAAATTCTTAAGCCAAAATTTCTTAGCTTTTGACTTTTTGGTTTCAGAATTGAATGGTGTCGGAGAGATACTAGAGCCATAAGCAAAAGGAACAGGAATGACATCTTTTCCGACTTTTTCAAATCCAGAATCTTCAAGCAAAGCTTCAATCCCGATAAATGCCGGACAAATAAATGTCCCGAAGTTCCCTGCAAAGATATATATTTCCTTGTCCTCCGAATAATTAAAAAACCGAAGATTTCCGGTTTTTATAGGTTGCAAGAAATAGGATTTTCCACTATCTATATCCCATATCCGCGAACCAAAAGGAGAAATTTTAATACTCCTTCCCATCATTTCAATTGCATCGATTTTTTTCCACATAGAAAATTACCTCCTAAGTCACATATTTCAACATTGTTACCGATAGAAGTATATCACAATTTATGTAAAGATGCAAATATCTATAGAAATAAAAAAAACAATATGATATAATCTAAAAAAAATAAAGAGGGAAATATGAAGTACGCAGGAAAAAATAAAGAATTAGGTTTACCAGACTATATTATATTTGGTATAGAAATAGAAGCAAATAATGTAAAAACAAAAAATGGGTTATATGATGGAGAAAGCGGAAAATATATAGAAGAACTTGGTTGGCATAAAGCGACAGGTATGGAAGAAAGCTTAGTAAAGCATGGAGGTGCAGAACTAGTTTCTCCTAAGTTAAAAGATGAAGAAAGAACATATGAAAATATCGAAAGTATATGTAATCAAATCAAAAAATATCCATTAAAAGATACAGAAGCAGTAGCAGACGAAAAATGTGGATTACATATACATTTTGATTCTGAATGTCTAAGAAAAGATCCAAGAAAAATGAAGGCATTTAGAAAGATTACGGCAGAAGCAGAAGAGCTAATATATAAGATGTGTAACGAAAAAGGTAATCCAATTAGGAAAGATGCTATTTCTAAAAAATATAATGGATTAAATTTAATTTCATCATTATGGAGAAAAGGTATGGCAGTGCCAACAGGGAAAAAAGTCTTAAAAAAGATAGAAAAAGGAACTTTAAAAGTATCTTATAAAAAATTTGGCATATTAAGGAGAAATGTTGTTAGTAAATATAAATTAGATGAAAGAAGATATGCAGGACTTAATTTAACAAATGTTGGTAATCCAAATAAAAATACTGTGGAATTTAGAATGGCAAATGGAACTTTAGATTCAAATGTAATAAAACAAAATGTGTTTTTATATGCTTCTATAATAAAAACTGCAGTTGAGATGGTTGATAATCCAGAAAAATATACAGATAGACTAGAAAAGTTTTATAATAGAGATGTAACAGAAAAAGAAAAAGCAGAAAACTTTTTAGATTTAATAATGGATTCTGAAGAAGACAAAAAAATATATATGGATAGGTGGGAATCTGTAAAAGATTCAGAAATTTTTAAAGATGCCAATAAAAGAAGAATATTTCCAGAAACATTTAAAAAAGATGATTTTAAAGATTTAAGTAGGAAAGTTGCAAGAGGAAGAATAACACAAGTGTATAATATGATTAAGGATGTGTTAACTAATACAAAAGAAAAAGGAGAAATGTCAGGAGATGCTAGATAAGAATTATCAAAAAGCACTTAAAGAAGTAGATGAGGTATTAAAATATACAGATAGCAATTTATTAGAAAAAATACCAAATAAATTTATAAATTTTATTCATGAAAATATGGATAATAGCTATATTATAAATATAAATCCTAATGTTAAATTGAATGAACAAATACTTCTACCAGAAACAGAAAATATACTAACATTAATTTATTTATCATATTGGGCAACTAATGAAGAAAAAGAAGAATATTATAATAACCAAAAAGTAAAGGTTAAATCATATGATGAAATATTTAAGAATAAGAATGTAAATAATACAATTCCAAATAAAGAATTAACAATAATAAAGAAAGAAAATATTGTAACTAAATTTATAAATTGGATAAAAAATATATTTACAAAAGCCACATAAGAACTGAAGTTCAAATGTGGCTTTTGTGTTGATGTCTAGATTTCATCAAAATTTGGAATAAAGAGATTGGCATTTAATCCAAAACCTCTGTTAGCGAGAATATTAGAAAGAAATTGCGAACCAGAACCTTTGGCAACGTAAGATCCTTCTGTATTGTACAGGATATAAGTAAAACAACTGTCATCTTCACATTTTTTATAGTTGTATGTTCCAATATATTCAGAATGAATAATATATGGAAATACATTACTTATTGCAGGATAGAAGATTTTCTTGAGTTCAGGTATAAAAACACCAGAATTCGGAATTCGTTTTATATCCTTTAAGGCAGACGGAATTAACAATGATCCTCGTACTGAAATATTAGTGTTAACATTGTTTTTGGCTGTTTCATAACAGTACTTGCGTATTGCATTGAAATTGGAAATCCATGGATCCAATGCATTCTGATATCGCGGACACATTTTAGGACCAAAGTTTACATTTATAATGGTATGGTCCACTTTTAAAAATCCGTTTTCCTTTAATAAGTCTTCGATGCCAAAGAAAAATGGACAGATAAATGTCTCATATTCTGTAGCAAAAACGAAGAAGCGCTTATCAGTAGAACAATTGTATATTCTAGCCGATACATTTTCTAATGGATAAAAAATTGCCTCCGGATCTCTTATTGGTAATCCGGATTTTGGAACCCGATAGCTTCTTGACATTAAATCCACAACATCAAATTTCTTCATAGAGAATACCTCCAATTGTATATATTTCAACAGTGTTACAGGAAAAATTATATCATAATTTACATAAGTGTGCAATATATGTGAGAATAGCTTTGTCTATAAATTATGTTGACTAAATTAAACGATGATGATATACTTATATGCGATTAAGAGTAGAAGGAGGAATAAAGATGAACTTAATAAAGCAATTAGAAAAACTAGAACAGAAAGAAGAAATATTTAAGGGAGTCTTAAAAGCTTCTGTAATTGCTAAAGAAACTTCAGCAATTACAATTGAACCGGGAAAAGAAATAGAACTTCATGTGCATGATAAAGACCATGAAATTTATATGGTACTTAAAGGTGTCATAAAAATAAATGGCATAAATTGTACTGAAGGAGAGTTCCGCATATGTAATTGCGGTGAGAGTCACCGGGCATTAAATGCTTCTAGATCAGAAGCAATCATACTTGCAATCAAGATTGACGCGGCGTAAACCGCGTCTTTCTATGTTTTGAAGCTGTTTTGAACTTTAGGGACGGTCCTTAAAGTTCAAAAATTATGTAAATAAAGAAAAATTAAAGAGAATTTATATTTTTAATAAATAAAATAGAAAAAATAAATTTACTAGTATAAAATAAAGATATAAGTAGAAAAATCTTTTAAAATAGAAGGGGAGGACTAAAAATGAAGAAAAAATATTTAATAATAAGTATTATTATAATTTTATTAATTATTGCAGGAATTTTATATTATCCAAAATATACTAAACAAGAATTTTTAGATTATATTCAAAATATAGAATATGATGTAAAAATAACCAGAATAACAAAAGTACTTTTTACAGAAGATACAGGAGCTTATGATGTTAATTATAAATTAGTAAATTTAGAAAATAGAAAATTATATTCAATATATTATGGTGGCTTTTGGGGACATGATATTGATAGTTATAGCATAGGCGAGAAAACTTTAACACATAAGCAAATTGAACAAATATCAACACTTTCGGAGATGGAAACAGAAGATATTGATAAAATGGGAAGCTTTAACCAAAATGAAATAAATCAAAATAATCATACTAATTCTAAATATTATTGGAAAATTATCTATAATGGAAAAGAAATTGAGCTTAATGAATTACCTTTTTCAGAGGAAACATTAGGTTATTAAATTAAATATTAGTACAAAACGGCTGAATTATGTTTACTAGATGAACTTTAAGGACCGTCCCTAAAGTTCAAAAATTATGTTAAGTATTTTACAGAAATAGAAAAGTTATGATATAATTGGTGCAAAATTAGACTTTAATTAGGAGAAGCATATGGAAATTTATTTAGGAAAAACAGCAGGTTTTTGTACAGGTATAAAACATGCTATAAAAAATACAAACGAGGCACTTAAAAAATACGATAAAATAGACTGTTTGGGAGATTTATTACATAATAATCAAGTTTTAGACAAATTAAAATCAAAAGGATTAAATATAATAGATAAAATAGATGACGCAAGAAATAGAGTAATTATAAGAGCACATGGTGTTACAAAAGATATATATAATATAGCACAAAAAAATAACATAAAACTATTAGACTGTACATGCCCAAAAGTATTAAAAATACACGAATTAGCAGAAAAATTATCTAAAAAGAATAATTATGTTGTAATAATAGGTGAAAAAAATCATCCTGAAACATTAGGAACATTTAGTTTTGTAAAAGACGGAGAAATTATAGAAGATTTAGAAGAATTAAAAACAAGAATAGAAGATTTAAACAAAAAAGAATATATTGATGTAATTACGCAAACAACTTGTAATTTAAAAAAGTTTGAAGAAATAGAAAAATATTTAAAAGAGAATATAAAAACTAAAATTAAAATTTATAATCGTATATGTAATGCAACAGAATTAAGACAAAAAGAAACTGAAAAAATTTCAAAAGAAGTAGATTTTATGATTATAATTGGAGGACCAAAAAGTTCTAATACGCATAAATTATATGAAATTTCTAAGAAAAATTGTAAAAATGCAATTAAAATTGAAACAGTAAAAGAATTATATAATATGAATTTTGAGAATATAAATAAAGTAGGTGTTATGGCAGGAGCGTCAACACCTGACGAAAGTATTAATGATGTAGTAAATTATTTAAAGGAGAGAAAATAATTGGATATAGAAAGAGTATCTAATGATTTAAAAGAAAGAATTTCAGAAAAATCTGTAATTTTAACAAATGAACCTATGTCTAACCATACATCTTTTAGGATAGGCGGAAATGCAGATATATTTGTAAAAGCTAAAACAGAAGAAGATATAAAACAAATATTAAAATATGCTAACGAAAAAGAAATTCCTTTAACTATTGTTGGAAATGGAAGTGACCTACTTGTAAAAGATGGTGGAATAAGGGGAATTGTTTTAAAAGTAGATATAGATACATTAAAAATAGATAAAATAAATGATGAAGATTATATAATTACAGTCGGTGCAGGAGTAAAAAATGGCTATTTAGCTCAAAAATTATTAATAGATGAAATTGAGGGCTTTGAATTTGCCTCTGGTATTCCTGGCTCAATTGGTGGAGCAATTAGAATGAATGCAGGAGCACATGGTGGAGAAATGAAAGATATTGTACAAGAAACCACATGTATTGATAGACAAGGAAATCTAATTGTTTTAACGAATGAAGAGCAAGAGTTTGAGTACAGAAATAGTATATTTAAAACAAATAAATATATAATTTTATCCACTAAACTAAAATTAAAAAAAGGGATTTACAGAGAGATTAAATCAAAAATGGATGAATATTCTGAGTGGAGAAAAGTTCATCAACCAATTGAATATCCATCAGCAGGAAGCACATTTAAAAGAGGGACAGATTTTATAACTGCAAAACTTATTGATGAATGTAGATTAAAAGGATATTCTATAGGAGATGCAGAAGTTTCAACAAAACATGCAGGATTTGTAATAAATAAGGGAAATGCAAAAGCTAAAGAAGTAATAGACTTAATAAAATACATTAAAGAAAAAGTTGCTGATAAGTTTGGCAAAGAAATAGAATTAGAAGTACAAATAATTGGTGAAGATGCCAAAAAGTAATTTTTGAAAGGATGTATAAACAAAATGAAAGGCTTTATAGAATGGTTTAAACCAAATGCAAAAATAAAAAGATGGGTAATTTTAATATTAATAGGAATAATTCTTGCTTGTTATGGAATGTCAGAAATAATAGTTATGGAAGAATTAGAACCTATTCAATTGTTATTAATAATAATTTCATTTATAGTTGGTTTTCTTTTTATTGTAACAGGAATAGTTTTTATGCAAAAAAGAACAATGGAAATGCTTATAGAATCTACAGATAATAGAGTTCAAAAAAACAAGAAAAATATAAATATAAATTCTTTAATTTTTAATAAAAAAATATATGCAGAAGGACCTAAAATAGTAATTATTGGTGGAGGAACAGGATTAGAGACGGTTGCAAGAGGATTAAAAAAATATACTGATAATATTACAGCAATAGTAACTGTTTCGGCATATGGAAAATTACCAACGACATCAAGACAAATGTTAAAAACAATGCCAATAGATGATATTAAAAACACTATAATTGCTTTATCAAATAATGAAGATGTAGCAAATAAATTATTAAACTATAAGTTTGAAAGTGGAGAACTAAAAGATATAAATTATAGTGATTTGACTTTTTCTGCAATGCAAAATGTAACAAATGATTTTTCAGAAGCAATAAAAGAAGCAAACGAAATATTTAATATAGTTGGAAGAATTCTACCAGTAACAAATGATGAAATGACTATTTGTGCAGAACTTGAAAATGGAATGGTAGTGGAAGAAAAAGACAAAATACCTGAAATTGTTTTTGACAAAATAACAAAAATTAATAGAGTTTTTATAAAACCTACAAATTGCAGAGCAACAAATGATGTAATAGAAGCAATAAAAGAAGCTGATTGTATTGTAATTTGCCCAGGAAGTCTATATACAAATGTAATACCAAATTTATTAGTTGGTGGAGTATATAAAGCTATAAAAGATTCAAGAGCAATAAAAGTATATGTTAGCAATATAATGACTGAGCCGGGTCAGACAGATGATTATTCATTATCAGATCATATTAAAGCAATAATAGATCATACTGGTAAAGATATAATAGATTATTGCATATATGATACAGGAGAAGTTGCTCCAGAATATATAAAAAAATATAATATGCAAGGTTCAGAATTAGTTCAAATAGATATTCAAAAAGCTAAAAATTTAGGAATAAAACTATTACAAAGGGATTTAGCATGTGTTGAAGATGGTTATATCAGACATAATTCAGATTTAGTTGCAAGAGCAATTACAGAGCTTGTATGTGACGATTTAAAATACAGAGACAAGCAAATGGATCCACAATATATGCTATTAAAATCTAAATTAGAATATGAAAAACAATTTAATAAAATAAAAAATAAACCAAAAAAGAAAAAGGTACAAAAAAATAAAAAAGAAAGAAAAAGTAAATTTTTAGATAAATATGGAAAAAGAATTGAATCAATTAGAAATACTGACAATATAAAAAGAATGAATATGGAAAAAATACGTCAAGAAGAAAAACAGGAAAATGATGAACAAGCAGATTTTATAGAAAACGTTTTAGAGAAAATACAAAGAGATAAAGAAAAAAACAATAAATAATTTATTTAAGGTGGAGGTATACAAATGAAAATATTAGTAAATAAAGGAGTGTTCAAAGATTTAATTCAAAGAGAATGGGTAATATCAAACGGAATAGGAGGATTTGCTTCATCAACAGTAACAGGCGCAAATACTAGAAAATATCACGGGTTATTAGTTGCAGCATTAACTCCACCTGCAAGAAGATATTTGGTATTATCAAAGGTAGATGAAAGTATAGAACTTAATGGAAAAAAATATCCGTTATATACTAATATTTGTGATAATTATATTTCTGATGGGTATAAGAGAATAGAAAGTTTTGAAAAAAAATATGTACCTAAATATACTTATAAAATAGAAAATATGACAATAGAAAAAACTATCTGTATGCAATATGGAAAAAATACTGTAACTGTTTTATATAGTGTAAAGAATGGAAACTATAATTCAAAACTTACACTAGCGCCAATTATAAATTTTAGAGACTTTCACCAAGTAAATAAAGATATTAATTTTAATTTGAAAGAAAATATCAATAATACAAAAGTAAAAATGATAGTAAAAAATGAAAGTAAATTTCCATTTTACATGAAATGCTCTGAGGGAAATTATATAGAACATAAAGAAGATATTTTCCGTAATATGTTTTACTTAGAAGAAGAAAAAAGAGGTTTTGATCCTATAGAAAATCATATTATACCAGGAAGATATGAAATAGAGATAAAACCAAATGAAGAAAAAGATATAAGCTTTGTATTTTCTTTAGAAGAAAATATTGATGAGATTAATGCAAAAGATGTAATAAAAGATGAAGAAAAAAGATTGAAAAAGATTATAAAAAATTCAAAGTTAGTAAAAAAAGGTGACGAAGATACAGAACTTTTAGAAGATTTTGTAATTACAGCAGATTCATTTTTAGCATATAGACCATCATTTGGATTGCATACAATAATTGCAGGATATCCTTGGTTTTTAGATTGGGGAAGAGATAGTTTAATTGCATTTGAAGGTCTTTTATTAAAAACGAGAAGATTTGATATTGCAAAAGAAGTTTTATTAACATTTACTAAAGATATAAAATATGGATTAGTTCCAAATGGATATTCAGGATATGACAATAGACCGCTTTATAATAGTGTTGATGCATCACTTTTATTATTTGAAGAAATCAAAAAATATATAAATTATACTAAAGATTATAAATTTATAAAAGATAATTTTTATGAATGGTTAAAGAAAATAATTGAAGCATATAAAACAGGAATAGATGTAGATAATAACAATATTTATATGGAAAGAGATGGATTGATTCATTCTGGAACTCCAAATACTCAAAATACATGGATGGATGTAAAAATAAATGATTTTGCAGTAACTCCAAGAAATGGAAAAGCTGTAGAGATAAATAGTATGTGGTATAATGCATTAAAAATAATGGAAGAATTATCTGCAAAATTTGAAACAGACGAAATATCAAAATCATATGGTGACTTAGCAGAAAAAGTAAAAAGAGCGTTTAATAAAAAATTCTATAATGCTAAGAAAAAATGTTTATATGATGTTTTAGATGATGATAAAGTAAGACCTAATCAATTATTTAGTTTAGCATTAAGTTATCCAGTTTTAAATGCATCAGGAAAAGCTGCAAAAGAAATGTTAAAAACAGTGACAGATGAATTATATACTAGACACGGTTTACGTACATTATCTAAAAAAGACAAACAATATGTTGCAACATATGAAGGAGATTCTTTTAGAAGAGATATGAGTTATCATCAAGGAATAACATGGCCATGGTTATTTGGAATATATAATGATGCTTTTAAAGTTATTATAGAAAATACAAAAGGCGTAAAAACAAAAGCTGAATTACAAAAGGAATATGACCAATTTATAAGGAATTTAAAAGCTACAACCAAAACAATGATGTACAAAGAAGGTTGTGTTCAAAGTATTTCTGAATTATATGACTCAAAACCACCATATTTGCCAAAAGGAACATTTTCACAAGCATGGAGTATGGCAGAGATATTTAGAATTTTAATAGATTACAAAGAACAAGAAGAGGTAAACAAATGAGAATACTAGGAATAGATCCTGGTTTTGCGATAACAGGATATAGCATAATAGATTATATAGGAAATAAGTTTAAATTAGAAACATCTGGGGCGATACTTACAGAAGCAGGAGTATCGTTCCCACTAAGACTAGAAAAAATATATACAGAATTAAATGATATAATAAATACATATAAGCCTGATGCAATGTCTATAGAAGAATTATTTTTTAATAATAATGCTAAAACAGCTATAAATGTTGCACAAGCAAGAGGTGTAATATTAATTACAGCAAGAATAAATAAATTAGACATATATGAATATACACCACTTCAAATAAAACAAGCTGTAACAGGATATGGTAGAGCAGATAAAATTCAGGTACAAAGAATGGTAAAAATGATTTTAAATGCTGAGAAACTACCAAAATTAGATGATATAACAGATAGTATGGCAATAGCAATTTGTCATGCACATTCATCTAAATTTTCATCACAATTTAAATTATAAAGAAGGATATTATGTTAGTAGAAGAATTAGAAAAAAGTTTGAATACACAAGAATTAAATAGTATATATGTATTTTATGGTGAAGAAAAGTTTTTACTAGAGTCTGTAGTAAAAAAAATTAAAAAGAAGTTTGGAGAATGTATAAATGGAATTAACTATATAAATATTGATGAAACAAATATTGGAGAATTAATATCTGATATACAGACTCCTGCATTTGGATATCCTAAAAAACTAATTATTGTAAAAAATTCTGAAATATTAAAAAAAGAAGGAAAAAGAAAAAATCCAGAACTTGCTAAAATAAAGACAAACCTAGCAGAATATATAGAAGAAAATATTGATATAATAAAAGAAAGTACAATAATAGTTTTCATAGAAGAAAATGTAGAAAAACAAAAATTATATAAAACCTTAGAAAAACATGGAATTGTATGTGAATTTGCTTTTCAAAAACCAATACAAATCATTAAAAGATTAAAATCTATATGTAATGCGTATAAAGTAAATATTTCTGAAGCAAATTTGCAATATTTAATTGAGCAATGTGGACAGAATATGCAAAATTTGATTAATGAAATAAGAAAGCTAATTGAATATGCAGGAGAAAATGGAACAATACAAAAACAAGATATTGATTTACTTTGTACAAAACAGACACAAGCAGTTATATTTAATTTGACAGATTATTTAGGAAAAAAACAAATAGGAAAAGCATTAGAAGAACTTAATAATCTAATATATAATAAAGAACCAATTCAAAAAATATTAATCACATTATATAATCATTTTAAAAAATTATACTTTACAAAAATTGCAGAAAAGTATAAGCTAGATATAGCAAAAAGTTTAAATCTAAAACCTAATCAATTATTTTTAGTAAATAAATATAAAATGCAAGCAAAAAGCTTTACAGAACAAGAAATTTTTAATATAGTAAAAGAACTAATAGACTTAGACTATAATTATAAAATAGGAAATATAGAGATTAATATCGGATTAGAATCAATATTATGTAAAAATTGTTCGAAATAAAAGGGGAAAAAATGGAAGAAAAAGATTTAATTTTAAAAGAAATAGAGAATGAAGCTAAAAATGAGTTAAAAGGTAAAATTAATGAAACAGCACTAGGATATGTAAAAGTATTAAATAAAAAGATAGAAGAAAAAGCAAAAGAAAAAGGAATTGACTTCAAAAATGAGGAAAAAGAAGGAAAACTAATAGACTAAGGGGAAGATTGAAATGTTGGATAAAGAAAATACTGAAGAGAATGTAAATTTAAATGAAGAATTAAATACAAAAAAAGAAGAACAAAAAAACGAAATAGTAAAAGGCGAAGAACCAAAAAAAGAGCTTAATGTAGATTGTTTAATAAATGAAGACAATAATGAAATGAAAATTAAATTCTTACAATATTTTCCAGACAAAGATACAAGGAGAAAAGTAATAGATAGTTTAAATCATAAAATTGCTCCGGAGTTATATAGGCTTGTTAATCTTGTTCAAAAAATGATAAAAGAATTTATAAAAGAAGTATATAAAGATATACCAGAAGATAAAAAAGAAAATATGGATATTGTATTTAATACAACAAATATTAAGTATTCAACATTAAAAAAAGAACACAACATGGAAGTGGACTTTAAGAAGAAAAATATACTTATTTCTGAAAAAAGAAAATTCCAACAAAATAAAGTATTAGGATATATAATTCATGGATATGCACATTTGTTTTCAAATATAAAATATACCAAAAATAATAATTCTATTATAGAAGAAGGAAATGCTGATATATTTACAGATCTTGTAATTAATAATTATGTAGACAAGCATCCTCATGAGAATTTTGGATTCCATATAGAAATTCCATATAGTATAGAATCTGCATATGTAGATGAAAATAGTATAGAAAGAACAAGACTATATGCACTAAGTAAATTGAAAATAGATAAGAAGATGTTACTTGAATATTTTTTAGGAGATAAAGAAAAATTTATTAAAGCTGTAGAAGGAGAAAATGCAACAGAAACTGATATAAATAATTTTAACCTTAAAGAATTTTACAAAAAAAATAAATTTGCTTTTGAAGAAATCGATGAAGATAGTATATATTATATGAAAAATTATATTTTACCATTATATAAATTACAAAATTTAGTAGTAGACCTTGACATATTAAAAGAAGGAAATAATCCAACAGAAGTAGTAGAAAAATATTTTAAAGGCGAAAAAATAGATAAAATGGAACCTGAAAAATTTGAGAAAATTATTCGATTAATTAAACAAATTAATATGAATAATAATAAGATATTTTTACCACTAAATCAATTTCTTTTTGAAGAATTTAACAAACTAACTGACATGGAGAAAAAGATGTCATGTGAGGTGATAACAGAAAATACTTTAATTATGCTAAAATATAAAGAAGTTTCTATATATTGTGAAAAATTGATAATAGAAATAATTCAATATTTAATAAATGATATAGAAAGAGGAATAAAATTAAATAAAAATAATAAAATTTTACAGAGAATTGAAGAATTAGATGACACATTCGGAATGGAAAATGAAGATGCAGAAGAGAGCATAAAAGATTTATTATCTTATTTAAGAGCAAAGATTGAAATAGCTTCAAATGGTCATATTACTGCAGAAATATTCTTTAAGAGATTACAATCAACAGTAAAAAATAATTTAAATATTGAAAGAAATGAAGAACTTGCTGGATATCAAACTATTAGAGAAGAATTAAAAGGAAATACTAAATAAAAAAAGAGAGGGATAAAAATGGAAAATGAATTAACAAAAGCATATGCAGAAGTATACGAAATATTAAAATATATACCATTGGAACAATATAATAAAATACCAAAAGAAGTTATTAATGTATTTAAAAATAGAAGAGATAAAACATATAAGGTAAGAATTAATCCAGCTCTTCCTTTAGAAAATCAAAATTTACAAAGAAAGACATTGATATTATTATCTGTTTTGAATTTGGACTATTGGTGCGGAGAAGAAGAAAGGGAGGAAATCTTAAATATTTATTGGCAAAATGAAAAAAATAGAAAAAATGAAAATAGACAAGATGAATACATTGTTTTAGGTGATGGAAATGATGCTGTTGCAGCAAGTGAGTTAGGAACAGATTTGGTAGTTTACAGAGAAGCTTCTATTTTAGAAAAAATTTTAGTAAAAATAAAACATATATTTAAAAGAAAATAATAGTATAAAATAACCTTTTTTTCTTAAAATAATATAAGAAAGGAAGGTTATTTTTTTATGAGTGAATATAATTTTAGAACCGATTTAGCAGATGAAAGAAATGAATTATATAAAAAAGCAAATAAAATTGAAGATAAAATAGAGGGAGTAGAAGCAATAGAAGAAAAAATAAATAACAATATAAAATTAACTAGAGTAAAAATTCTTGATGAAAAGGGAGAACAGGCATTAGGGAAAAGAATGGGGACATATATAACAATAGATTTAAAAAATATGAAATATATGGGAAATGATGAAATTCAATCAGCAAGTGAAGTATTAAGTAAAGAATTAAAAAATATGATATCAGAGCATATAAAACAAGAAGAAGAAATCTTAGTTGTAGGTCTAGGTAATATATATGTAACTCCAGATGCACTAGGACCAAAAGTAATAAATGAAATAGATATTACAAGACATCTTTTAAAATATGTGCCACAGTATTTAGATAAAAACACAAGACCAGTAAGTGCAATATCTCCAGGAGTTTTAGGAACAACAGGGATAGAAACTGCAGAAATATTAAAAGGAATTGTAGAAAACGTAAAACCGAAACTAATGATAGTAATAGATAGTTTGGCATCAAGGAGTATGGAAAGAATTAGTAGTACTATACAATTAGCTGATACTGGAATTGTACCAGGAGCAGGTGTTGATAATGCAAGAAAAGAATTAACAAAAGATACTTTGGGAATACCTGTAATTGCAATAGGTATTCCAACTGTAGTTGAAACTGCTGTTGTAGTTAATGATTGTTTGGATGTTTTCATAGAAAAATTGCAAGAAGAGGCAAAATCAAATGAATATTTAAATAAATTAAAAGAAGAGGATAATTATGAAGAAATAAAAGAAGCGTTAATTCCAAAAGATTTTAATTTTATAGTAACACCTAAAGAAATAGATGATTTAATAGAAAATATGAAAGATGTAGTAGCAAGAGGAATAAATTTAAGCTTATAGAAAAATGTGGACAGTCATATTTTATTATAATTAAAGCTGTAGCCATAGTGCCACAGCTTTAAAATTCTCTAAAGAGGAATTTTAGGACCATCTCCAAGTCCCTGTTTTGAGAATTCTATTCTATTCTCAAAGATGCAAATTAAAGTTTTTATGAAGTCATCTGATTCTTTAAATAAATGTATTACAATTTTTTGAGGTAATAAAGTAAGCAAAGTGTTTAGCGAAATATCATTTTCAGAAAATGATACATCAGAAACATAATTTAAATTATTTATCTCATTTTTTAAAGGTATTTCATTAAAATTTTCATCCAATATTTTTGAATTTTTATCTCTATATATAAAATGTACAATATCAGTAGTACAAGGCTTAGAATTTACATATGTTTTTAATAAATTGATAAATTCTTTATATTCTCTATCAACTACAAATTCGTTAACAAAAGTATCTACAACATAATCTAAAATTTTCATATAATTAAAAAGCCTGAAATTAATAAAACCTTTTAAAATTACAGATTTGTTTGAAGATATATATTTTATAAAAGCTATATAAATATGTTCTAAACGAACTTGATGTTCTATTGTAGAAGAATCATTTAAATAATCCATACATTTTTTAAAAACAAATTCTTGTTCATTATCAGAAAAATAAAAATAGTTAGTTTTTATGATTTTTTTTAAAAGATGGGGCTCTTTAAATTTTATAATTGCATCTACAAATAAATTTGACAATTTACTTATAAATGTATTTTCTGAATTACCTGTATAATGAAAAATAATATTAGTATAGATTTTGAATTTTTTTATAGAAATATATGTGTTAGGATAGGCATAATTATTTAGTAGATAATTTATTATATCTATATTGTTAGTCTTTAAAGCAAATGATTTCATAATAAAAAAACTCCCTTCACATATATGTATTATCTACTAAATAATGTTTCATTATACATATAATATGAAGGAAGAAATATTTTGCAACTTGTATGGATTAATAATAAATCATATAGTCTATATCATCAAAGATTTTATCTTTCCTGTAAATCTCATTTAAATATTTCTCATCAATTTTATCACGTTTAATTTCTTCATATAATTTGGTAAATCTACCGATATGATCTTTTATTCTTTTTTTAGCATAATCTACCATAGTGTTATTTGTTATAATAAATAACCAATCACTACTTTGTGCTAATAACAATTCTCTAGCACATTGATTTAATGCAAATCGTTTTAATTCATCTTGTTCATTTGGAAATAGGTGAGCAAGTTCCACCATTCTGTCACCAGCTTTATGCAAATGTCTATGTACATAGTCATTTGAAGGATTAAGCCATACTTCATTATAACCATTAGCTCCCCAACTAGATCTACAAGGTGAACAAATTTGAATATTTGGATATTTATCTATGTACTCACTTGGTGTTATTAAAGCAAAATTACAGTCATCATAGTGAATTTTCTTAAATAAGGTATATAGCCAATCTGGACCTTCATACCACCAATGTCCATAAAGTTCAGCATCATAAGGACATAATATAATAGGTGGGTGATCCATATATGGTGCAACTTCATTAATTTGTTTAACACGACTGTCAAAGAAGTGACCTGTTTGCATATTTATAGAATCTTGAGCCCATTGTAAATTATAATAATCTTTTTGATCAGTTTTTCCAGTAATTCTATAGTATTTTATTCCAGTATTAACTCTAACTCCATCATGTGCAATATATGGTTTTATATAATCATAATCAGCTTCATAACCAATATCTCTATAAAATTCTCTATAATTAAAATCACCTGGATATCCATTAATAGAACTCCATACCTGTCTAGATGATTCCATATCACGTCCAAATGCTATAAGTCCTCCAGGAGAAACAATTGGTGCAAAAGTTCCATAAACAGGTGTAGGATCAGCATACAAAATTCCGTGAGATTCTACAATTGCATATTCAATTCCAAATTCTTTTAAATATTTATCTGCTTCTGGCACATAACCACATTCAGGAAGCCAAATTCCACGAGGTTGTCTTCCAAAATATTTTTTATATGTTTGAACACCTACAGCAATTTGTGCCTTTATAGTTTTTTCATTTACAAAAAGAATAGGGAAGAAACCATGGGTAGCTCCACAAGTTATAATTTCTAATACACCAATATCTTGAAAATGCTTAAATGCAGATATTAAATCACACTTAAAAACATCTTTAAATAGGTGTAAATCATCAGAATATCTATTTAAATAATATTTTGAAAGTTCATTAAGTCTACTATCATAAGCAGTTCTCTTTACTTCTTTTTCGCAAAGCTCAATATGTTCATTTAAATAGTGTATATATTTTTTTTGTAGTAATTTATTGTCTAACATCCAAAGTAATGGTGGAGTCATAGACATTGTAATTCTAAAATCAACTTTTTCATCAACTAATTTTTTATAATTTCTAAGAAGTGGAATATAAGTTTCTGAAATAGCTTCAAATAGCCATTGTTCTTCAAGATAATCATCACTTTCTGGATGATGAATAAAAGGAAGATGTGCATGTAATACGAAACTTACATATCCTTTTGGATTTTTATTCATTTGTAAACTCCTTTTCAAAAATACTAAATTTATATTGAAAAGGAAAAAGTGATTTTTCCTTTTCAATATAAAAGTGGCATGACAAGTAAAATTAATCATGCCACTTTGTGATAAGATACATATCTTATTTAAAACTTGAAGAAGATAAACCACCACTTGATGGATTAGAAAATCCACCTTTTGAATAGTCTAGTATTTCTTCATTATAAAACTTTTTATATAATTCATTAACTTGATAAATTTTTCCAATACTTTTTAAATATGTTAAAGTAGCAATATTTTTTGAAGTAACTTCGTTAGTTTTTACATTTCTAAAATATAGCATTTCTTGAGCTTTTTCTAAAAGAACATGATCATTTGGTGATTCAATAGTATTAGAATATGTAATAGGTATGTAATTTGTGTTAATTTTTGGTGTAGTTTTTACACTTGTAACTTCACCTTGATATGTAACTTCAAAAGGTCTTCTACCTAATTCTATTTTATAATTACACTTGCTATCTTTTACATTTAAATACCAACAATTAGCAAAATCATTTATTTCTACTTCAAAACTATATCCTTTAGTTTCGTTATGCACAATAAGGACAGGTCTTGTTTTTTCGAAAAAATCTTCTCCATATTTTTCTTTTAGTTTTTCAGAATCTTTTACAGAAATATCCCAATAAATAAATAATGTAGTAGGTGTTTGATATAAAAGTTTTACTACAGTTTGATTATATCTATAAGGTAAATCATAATATTCAGCTATTTCAAATTTTTCGCCACTAATAGTATTTACTTTTTCTTCTTTAGAAACAGAAGTAGTTTTAGATACTTTTGTTTTAGTACTAGCTTTTTTTGTAGTAGTTTTTTTGGCAGCTACTTTTTTTGTAGCATTTTTTGTTTTTGCTGTAGTTTTAGATGCTTTTGTTTTAACTTTAGCTGTTTTTTTAGATTCTTTTTCTTCTTTTGAAATAGTAGGAGCCTTTTTTGATTTACTAGTTTTTGCCACTTTTTCTTTAGAAGATTTTACAGTTTTTGTAACTTTTTTTACTGCTTTTTCTTCCAATTTTTCTTTTTCTTCTTTTGCTTTTCTTGGCATTTATTTTCCTCCTTTGTAATTAAACATAACTAATATATATACTATATCAAAAGTAAAATAAATTCAATAGAAAAAGTATATAAAATTAATAATTTTTATATACAAAAAAAGAAGATTTTGAATTGTTAATTCAACCAATCTTTTTATATGTATTAAATCTGATAATTTTATTCAAAACGTTTATGTTCATACTTTTCAAGCGTTTTATATAAGTAAATATCGGACTGACATATATGATTGGATTGAGCTAACAAAAAAATATTTATAGAAATTGATAAATCAATTTTATAATTTGTTACAATTACTTTGAACTTGTTATTCATAAAATTTTTGACTTTTTTTCATATTTTTTTCTCAAAAAAATGTATTGTAAATTAAATGTTGCGATTTACATAAAACGTCAAATTTTGTAAAAAAAATCACATGAAAAATACAAAAAACTATTTGACAAATATTAAACTATAATGGATAATATATGGAGTACAACAGATAAATTATGAAGTAAACTAAGGAGGAAATATAAATGTATATATTTAATAGGATTACTGTAAATCCACAATTACCTAAAAGAATTAACCAATTATTAGATATAGCAAATAATTTATGGTGGTCATGGAATACAGAATTTTTAAGACTTTTTAAGGATATAGATTCAGATCTTTGGGATACTGTTGGAAAAAATCCAGTTAAGTTTTTAAAATTAGTTTCACAAGACAAATTAGAAGATGTAGCAAATGATTCAAAATTCATAAAAGAATATGATGAAGTTGTAAATAATTTTAATTCTTATATGGGAACAAAAGAAACTTGGTTTTCAAAAAATTATCCTAACAATAAAAATGATTTAATAGCATATTTTTCAGCTGAATATGGTATAGATGAAATATTACCAATTTATTCAGGCGGATTAGGAATATTATCAGGAGACCACTTAAAATCAGCAAGTGATTTAGGATTGCCTTTTGTTGCAGTAGGACTATTATATAAGAATGGATATTTTAATCAAAAAATTGATGGATATGGTAATCAAAAAACAGAATACAATAATATAGATTTAGATAATTTACCAATTTTACCTGTAAAAGATGAAGAAGGTAATGATTTAATAATAGATGTAGAATTTCCAGACAGAAAATTATATTTAAAAGTATGGAAAATAATTGTAGGTAGAATTTCATTATATTTGATGGACTCTGATATTGACCAAAATATTGCAGAAGATAGAGTAGTTACATTAAGACTTTATGGTGGAGATCAAGAAATGAGAATAAGACAAGAAATTGTCTTAGGTATGGCTGGAATAAAATTATTAAAGAGATTAAATTTAAAACCAACTGTATATCACATGAATGAAGGACATTCAGCATTCTTAAATTTAGAAGTTATAAAAAATATAATGGAAGAAAGAGAAGTATCATTTGAAGTTGCAAAAACAATTTGTTCAGCAAAAACAGTATTTACAACACATACACCTGTACCTGCTGGAAATGATATCTTCCCAATAGAATTAATGGATAAATATTTTTCTAATTACTGGCCAAAACTTGGAATTTCTCGTGAAGACTTTTTAAGATTGGGAATGAAAACAAGCCAAGGCTTAGAGCAAGGATTTAATATGGGAATGCTAGCATTAAGAATTGCTGGTAAAAAGAATGGTGTAAGTAAATTACATGGAGCAGTTTCTAGAAGATTATTTTCAGATGTATGGCCTAATATTGCACCAGATGAATCACCAATAGAATATGTAACAAACGGAATTCATACATGTTCATGGCTTGCTCCATCAATGAAAAAATTATTTAATCAATATTTAAAACCATATTGGCAAGATAATATTCAAGATGATAAAACATGGGAAGCAATAAAAGATATTCCAAATAAAGAATTGTGGGATACACATATTGATAGAAAGAAAAAATTATGTGCATTAGTAAAGAGTAATGTAACAAATAGATTAAAATCAAGTGGATATAATTATGAGGAAATAAATGATATTGTTTCAAAATTAAATCCTAATGCACTAACAATAGGTTTTGCAAGAAGATTTGCAACATATAAAAGAGCAACATTAATATTTAAAGATTTAGAAAGACTAACACAATTATTAAATGATGAGAAAAGACCAGTTCAATTAATTTTTGCAGGAAAAGCGCATCCAGCAGATAAAGAAGGTCAAGACTTAATAAGATATATTCATGAAATTTCTATGAAACCACAATTTAAAGGAAAGATATTTTTATTAGAAAATTATAATATAGCAATGTCTAGATATTTAATAAGTGGTGTGGATGTATGGCTTAATAATCCAAGAAGACCAATGGAAGCATCTGGAACAAGTGGTCAAAAAGCATCTGTTAACGGAGTTATAAATTTTAGTGTATTAGATGGTTGGTGGGCTGAAGGATATAACCAAAAAAATGGATGGACTATAGGCGATAATACTGAATATCAATCTTATGAAGAGCAAGATAAAGCTGATAGTGAAAGCTTATATTATACATTAGAAAATAAAATTATGCCATTATATTATGATGATAAAAAAGAAGATGGTGTTTCTGAAAAATGGATGGAAATATTTAAGAATTCTATAATATCAACAGGTGGAAAATATTCTACATCTAGAATGGTAATTGAATATACAAATGATTATTATATGAAGTTAGCTAATTTATCACATGCGCATTACAAAAATTTAGATGATGTAATAGAATTTACAAATTGGAAGAAGAACTTATATGCAAATTGGAAAAATATAAAAATATCACAAAGTAATAATTTAGACAATATAACGATAGATGCAGGAAATCAAATAGAGGTACATTGTAAAGTAGAATTACCAGAAGGAATAGATGCAAATTCTATAAAAGCACAAGTATATTATGGAAAAATATTAGATAATGGAATTATGGAACAAATGCAAACAATTCCAATGCAACTTAAAGATAAAGATGAAGAAAAAAGAATATATAATTATTCGGCTAAAATAACATTAAAAACTGGCGGAAATTATGGATATACATTTAGAGTTATGCCACAAACAGACATGCTATTAGATACAACAAATTTAGATTTAGTACAATGGGTAACAAGATAAATTATTAAAAGTGGATTTTAGGGATAATCCTTAAAATTCACTTTTTACTTTTGCAGTCATATATATAATTTATCAAATTATTTTCAGGTTGCATAAAATAGGTTAATGATATAAAATAAGGGCAGAATAAAAAAGAAAAGAGGTAGTATTATGAAAGATTTAAAAATAGAGTTAGAAAATACTAAAATTAACAATGAGGAAATCTTAAAATACTCAGAAAAAGTTAGAGAAATTCATGAAGAATTATATCAAAAAGCTGATGATGAAAAAGAATTTTTAGGATGGCTAAAACTTCCTACAGATTATGATAAAAAAGAATTTAAAAGAATAGAAAAAGTTGCAAAAAAAGTACAAAGAGATTCTGATATATTTTTAGTAATAGGAATTGGTGGTTCTTATTTAGGTGCAAGAGCTGTAATAGAAGCAATGCATAGTGCGTTTGTAAATAGTGTTCCAGATGAAAAATCTAAACATCCTAAGGTTATTTTTGCAGGTAATAATTTAAATCCAGATTATATAAATGATATTATAGAATTTATTGGAGATAGAGACTTATCTATAAATGTAATTTCAAAATCTGGAACTACAACAGAACCTGCAATTGCATTTAGAATTTTTAGAGAATTTTTGGAAAGTAAATATGGAATAGAAGAAGCAAGAAGTAGAATTTATGTAACAACAGATAAGAAAAAAGGAGCATTAAAACAATTAGCTGATAAAGAGGGATATGAAGAATTTGTTATTCCAGATAATGTAGGAGGAAGATATTCTGTTTTAACAGCAGTAGGATTATTACCAATTGCGGTATCTGGAATAGATATTGATAAATTAATGCAAGGAGCACTATCAGCACAAAATAAATATGCTGAATCAGATTTAAAATATAATGATTGCTATAAATATGCAGTTGCAAGAAATATTTTATATTCAAATAAAAAAGACATTGAATTATTAGTAGATTATGAACCAAAATTACACTATTTTATAGAATGGTGGAAACAATTATATGGTGAAAGTGAAGGTAAAGATTTGAAAGGTATATTTCCAGCTGGTGTTGAATTTACAACAGATTTACATTCTATGGGACAATATATTCAAGAAGGAAGACGTAATTTATTTGAGACAGTGTTAAATGTAGAAAAATCTAAAACAGATATAAAAATTGAAGCTGATGAGGATAATTTAGATGGATTAAATTATTTAGTTGGAAAAACATTGGACTATGTAAATAAAAAAGCTATGGAAGCAACAATATCAGCACATGTTGATGGAGATGTGCCAAATATATTAATAACAATGGAAAAACTAGATGAAGAAAATTTAGGACAATTAATATATTTCTTTGAACTTGCATGTGCAATGTCTGGTAAATTATTAGGAGTTAATCCATTTAACCAACCAGGAGTTGAAGCATATAAAAAGAATATGTTTACATTACTTGGAAAACCAGGATATGAAAAATAGACAAACAAAAAGCAGTAACTTTTATAGTTATTGCTTTTTTAGCCGGAGGGCAGAGGCCCTCCTTGAAACGAAGTTAT
>CALYAJ010000022.1 GCA_944393485.1 uncultured Clostridia bacterium | reverse complement strand
GTTTTTCTTACAACTGTCTACTGTTCATTTACTTTTTTCTAAAATTTTTGTTGCATTTCAAATGAAATTTCCGGCTTCGCTTATATTTATTTCAACTAATAACATTTTCCATGTTCCTTATATTATCTTTCAATAGACCATAAAAATAATCTAAAAAAGTAAGTCTTTCTATACTAACATTACTTCTAATACATAATTCTTCTATTTTTTCTTCCCCATTATATACAATAAGTTTTCCTATATAATCATTTTCATATATTGGAGCTTCCATCTCTTTTAATGAATAAATCTCCACTTTTACATTATTCATATCCTGCTTTTTTATTGGTATATAATAATTATCTAATTTATCCAATCTAGTACTAATGTAGTCATTTTTCCCTTGAACTATATTAATTCTTTTTTCATTTATATTTTTCCATTCTTGATACTTCTCATTTATTATATCCTCTAAATTATATATAGTATAATTTTTATATGCATATTCAATCAATTTAACACTGCCATTAGTCCTATCTTTTTTCGTATCTGCGCCTAGTACAACTGTAATAATATTCATTCCATCTCTATTTACAGATGTTACTAAACATCTATTAGCACCATTTGTAAAACCTGTTTTTACTCCATTTACACCATTCAAATTTCCAAGTAATTCATTTGTATTCTTCAAAGATTTACTTCTACCATTTATACTTATTGTAATATTCTTAGTATTCACGATTTGTGCAAATTTTTCATTATTCATCGCATAGTCTGCCATTTCCGCTAATTCCAATGCTGTAGTATAATGATCAGCCATATCAAGCCCATGAGGAGTTACAAAATGAGTGTTCTCTAATCCTAATTCCTTAGCTTTTTGATTCATCTTATCTGCAAAACCTTCTACGCTTCCACCTACATACTCTGCTAAGGCAACCGCAGCATCATTTCCTGATACCATAAGTAATCCATATAATAAATTATTTACTGTAACTTTATCTCCAGTTTTAAGCCCTAGTCTTGACCCTCCTGTTCCTGCTGACTTCTTAGAAACAGTTACTGTATCTGACAAATTAGCATTTTCTAGAACTACAATTGCTGTCATAATTTTTGTAGTTGATGCCATTGGTCTTTTTTCGTTTTCTTTTTTTCCCCATATTACCTTTTTAGATTTTCTATCATATATTACAGCTGCTCGAGAATTTAATTTTGGTTCTTCCGAAGTATTACTTGTTTGTAACACATCATCTTCCCATATTAATTTATCTGTATCTATTTCATCGGAATAAACAGTACCACTTATACATACTATTACCAATAATATTATTCCTATTTTTTTAACCACCAAAAATCACCTATTCAAATATATTCGAATAAGTGATTTTTATTACCATTATTTTTCTCCAGGAGCCTTTCTTTCTCCAGGCCATCCATGATCCTCTTCATCATCACCTTGTGCTTCTTCCTGTTTCTTCTTTTCTTCCTCACGTCTTTTGGCTTTCTTTTTCTCTTCCTCTTCTTTTTCCTTTTGCAATAAAAGGTCTCTTCCTTTTGCATCAGCTAATTGTTTTTCATCAATATCTGACTGTGTAGGCGTATAATTTGATGTAGTAATTGGTTCATTTGTATCTCTATTTGTTAATGTAATAGAACCATAACTCACATCTATTCCTAAACTTGACCTTGTTCCGTCTGCTCTTCTCATAACTAAATCAACTGAACTATTTCCACAACAATTACCATTTTCATCATATTCCGGTTGCTCGCTAACATGTGCTGATGATGCTCCCAAAAAATCCGGATTCTCTTCAAATTCTCCGTTGGCTTTTTCCCCAACTAAATGGAAAGTACCATCTTTTGTTAAAGCCACATATTGTTCAGAATATCCAGTTTGATATCCAACTATATCTTCAGAGAATCTCTCGTCTTCTATTCTAACTAAAGAAATGATGTCTAATCCTGTATCTTCTTTTAATTTATCAACAGTTTCTTCTTTTTCTTCTTCCTCTTTTTCTTTTTCTTCTACTTCTTTTAAATTTGTTTTTCCATCCTCTTTAGATTGTTCTATTAATTCTTCAGGATCTAATTCAGAAACTTCTAACTCATTTTCTTGCATATAACTTGGTATTTTTTCTATTACTTTATCTTTATATTCTTCATCTAATTCAACTAATCCCTCTTCATCTATTGTGGCAACAAGAGAATAATCTTTATACAAATCATATTTCCCTGTTTGGTATGCCACTAGAGCTACTTTTTTTGCTTCAATTTTTATTAAGTCATTAAGTTTTTCCTCAGATAAAAGATATATATTTTCTATATTATCAGCATTTTCAACTTCTGTCTTTTCTTTAATTTCTTTTAAATATAAAGCTTCTTCCTTTTCTTGATTTGCTTTTTCTATCTTCTTTTCTAAGGCTAATTGTCTTTCTTTTTGTTCTTTAATTCTTTCATCTAAACTTTTTTCTGGCATACTGTTTACCCCCTTTTATTGTTTAACTTCAAATGATAATAAGAAATCATTAAAATCATTTTCTACAAAGAAAAATCTTTGATCCATTGAGTAATCCGGTTGCAATGGTGATGTTATTGTAGTAAATAGCACATAATATTGTCCTTGTCTTTCTATATTATCATAAGAAACTATTATTAAATCGCTAGGAAATTTTTCTTGTACATATTTTGTAAAATCTTCCAATGTTTTAAAATAATTATTTTTAAAATCTGGATACAATAAATTATATGCACTTTCATAATCCTTACTTTCAATATATCTTATAAATTTACCACAATATTGTTGTATTCTTGTTCTTTCATCAGCATTTTTTAATCCCTCTAGTTCTCTTTCTTCTGCATTTTGTTCAATTTCTTCTGCTGTTATAGTATTAGAATCTATCACATTTTCTGTTTCTGCTTCTTGTAATTTATTTCTTAAAATTAAACTTGTAAAAAACAATAAAACCAATAAAATTATTAATATTAATATCATTCTTTTAAAAAATTTATTACTTTTAATATCTTTTTTCATCTTTCTCTCCTTGAACTATTCTACAACAGAATAAATTATTTCTGGATCAGTAGAAGTCATATTTGCAAAGAATACTCTTAAATTTATTTCTTGGTCTAGGTTTTCATATTTAAGTTTTATAATAAAACTTAAATATGAACCTTGACCTGCTGACCTATAAGATTCAGTATCAATTTCGCTTGATTCAAATTCATTATTATCAAACTTAATTGTCTGTAAATATTTTACTAAATTTGTAAAGTCCTCTATATTTCTAATACCTAAATTTTCTTCTATTTCACTTTTATTATTTTCAAATAAATTTAAAATTTGAGCATCATTAATTCCATTTATTTGATTAAACAAATTTGGAAGATAATCATATACTAAATTATTTAAACTACTATATAAATCATTTTTACTATTTTGTCCTTCATAATTTGAATATAATGTTTGAAATTGTTTTGGTATTACTTTATCAGAAGTATAGTCCTCTACTTGTTGTACCATTAGTTGTTCATCTGTTAAATTAGCTGCTTGATTTGCATTGTCCTCTAAATAGTTTTTTACTAATAATATTATAACAAACAATATAATAAGGATAATTAAAACTATTAAAACCTTTTTTTTAGTTAATTTCATATTTTCCTCCTGTAGAATTATTTTTTCTAACTTCCTTCCAAAGTATACAAGTCTGCTGAAGGTGTTCCGTTAATGAAGTCTGACCACGGAGTTTCTGAAAGGAATGTATATTTAGGAGTTGATGCAGAATATGGATTTCTATATTCTTCCGCTGTTGCTAACATTCCACGTACATGTCCTCTTCTTCTTAAGGTTTCCTCATAATTTGTATTTGTTCCCCAATGTTCTTCAAAGTCTTGAAGAGTTAGTGCACCTTTTTCATTAAATATGTCACATACTTGACTACATTCACTAGGACTTGCATGGTTTAAATCTACCAGTGCATCTAATTCGCTTTCTGAAAGAGCATCATCATTTTCAATTTGTTCTAATACACTCTCTCTTCCAGCCTCTAATACCAGTAAGAATACTCCTTGCGCTTCTTCTTTAGGTACTCTACCAGATGCTAAATGCTCAGCAAAATTAGGATACATTTCTGGTACATCTCCTACTCCTGCAATTGCTTTTGTTAAACCAAAAGCTGTTGTATTTCCTGCACCGTCAGCTAATACTTCTACTCCATAGTATTCGCCTAAATCATATTGTCCTTCACATCCACCTTCTAGTAAAACACCTAGCCAGAAAATAAATTCCTCTGGGAAGTCTGTATCAATTCCCTTTTTAGCTAATCTTATATATGATTCTACATCTTCAACAATAGAATTCTCTCTATTTATTAAGTACATTACTATATCTGAATTTGTTGTAGTTCCTATTACGGTTCCCTCTTTTATATATTTTTTTCCATCTCTTTCTATATATGCAGGTGCTTCTAGTCTTTTATCTTCATCTGCTCTCCATTTTTCCATTTCTTCTGTACTATATCCATTTTGAGTAAAATATGCATCTGTATGTGTTACTTTTTTGTATTCAGATGCTGAACTACTATTTATAGCTGTTTTTTGGAATCCTTTTATATACATAATATATCCTGTACATACATCTTCATATTTACTATAGAATGGTTCATATTCACTTATTGCAGTATTATCTAAAACTTTTATTTTTATATAGTCTGAACCTTCTTCAATAATTTCACCTGTTACTGGTGAAAGCACATTTAGTCCAGATTCAAATCCATCTACTAAAGTATCTGTTGGATTTGTAATTTCATTTTCTTCTTCATTCTCATCATCTAAATCTGGTACAGATGTATCTACTGCTCCTGCCGTTGCATCTGCATTTAGATTAGGACCATATATTGAACTTTGTTGTTGGCTATCTGTTCTTTCACTTCCATCTGCATTAAGCCCATTTCTTATATTATCTGTTGACACTTTACTTCTAATTATAGTTCCATAATCTACTTGCTGTTTTTCAAATCTCTTTTGTGGCCAATATGGATTAAAATATCCACTTATTGGCCATTGAAATACATGTGTGTCTTTAGTTCTTAATTCCTCTTTTGTAAAATACTCTAAGTCAACAAATAGATTTTTTAAATCACGTAATATATATTCTGCATCTTCACTTGGATCATTTTCTAATATTGTAAATGCAGATAAAGCATTAGCTCTAACATCTACTTCTTTAAAAAAATTAGTACCATCTTCTTCTTCTTTTTCTTCTACTGCTTCTTCTGCTGCTTCAACTGCTAAATCATCATCTCTGCTAATATCCCATTCAGCAGAATATGCTGCATTATATACTTCTCTTAGCTCATCTATTTTTTCGGCAGTTTTTGTACTACCATCATATACAAAATATTTTGCAGGTTTTCCTGCTGTTCCTTGAAAAAGTTCTTTAGTATGTTGATTTGTTTCTCCTCTTACAGCATCTGCAACTTGTTGTAAACCTCCTCCAGATTCATTTGTTTCTATTACAATCCATAGACCTTTTTCAGTTCTTGACAAAATCTCATCATCTGTTCCTGCCGTTGGCTCAAACTCGTACTCAACTGTATCTTGAGAATCATTTGAAGTATAAGCTCCTTCCCAATCAGGATAATTTTCTGCTATATAATCCTCTTCTCCATATTTTTCTGCTGCATCTATAGTAAAATATACATTCTTATACCAATGTTCTGTAACACTTTCTATATATGGTTGTATCTTGGTTAGTTTCTCTCCGTCTTCATTACTGTTTCTAGAATCATTATAGTATAATGCTCTATTAATAGCAGATAATGATAATCCTATTTTATCCAATTCTTCTTGTAATTGTACAACCTTATCATCTCCTGATAATTCATAAATAATATCCATATCAGCTCTCATTTTTGTATCATATAATTCTGTTAATTGATCTCTTATAAAATTATATGCTTCTTCTTTTGCTTCTTCATTTTCTACAAGTTCCTCACTACTTTTTATATCTTTTTCTTTACAAATTTCTATTAATTTATCTTGATAAGCTTTAAATATTCCTGTATTTTCATCCATTGAATATGAGTTATCAGCTTGTGGTTCTCCAGTATCGTAATCAAAAGTAATTCCTGCACTAGTTCCTATAAGTTCCTCATAATTTTCTGCATTGAATGTTACTTCTTTATCAATTTCTTCAGCTTTTTCTTTTGCCTGACTTATCGCCGCATCTACATATCTACCCAACATATATACACTATACTCATATGTTGGTGAATTATTATATCCACTCATGTCTTCTGCATCTGTTAAATTTGCATATAAGTAACGTGCTCCATCAGGATTCCATTTTTCAGTTGATGACATTGTATCATTAAATGATGTATTTAATAAAACGTTTAAATTTTGTTGTGCAAGTTGCATACCTTCAATTACAGGATCATCTGCTTGATGTGTCTCTATAAAGTTTTTTATTTTAAGAAAATCTTCTGTCGTATATTCTGTTTTGCCATCTAAGTCTGCTAATGATTCGTCAATAGCTCCAAAATTGGTAGTTTCACCACTTAAATTTTGATATTTTAATTTAATTCTAATATCATATGCTGTTCTACCAATATTTATTTTTGTGTTTTCTCCCTCATCCATTATAACTCTATATGCTAAATCTGGCGCCATTGTTGCCAAATGTAAGGTTAGTGAAAGTACTAATGGTTTTCCATATCTTGTTGACCATCCTTCCATGTTATATGTATATGAAGTAAATCTTGGTATTGCTCCATCCCAGTCTAATGTTGTAAAAGTTAACAGTTTATTTTCCATGTCTATTTTTATACTATTAAGGAAATCATCCCAGTTTCCACCTTCATATAAACCTCTATCAAAATTTAACATTCCAAAGTGTAATTCCTGAGTTCCAGAATCTTTATCTACTTCCTCGCCAAATAATTTGCCCCAACCGCTTCCCAAATTATGAAAGAAACTTGAAACATTGGCTTTCATTGCATCATATGGTTGATACGTATTGTAATCTGCTAATAAATATGCATTTAAATATTTACTATCAATTGAAAAAGAATTTTCATCATCATCTTCTTCATATTTTCCAAATCCAAATTCATAAGGTGGATATCCCATATTTTCTAGGTATTCTGCTAATTCTTTTTCCTGTTCTGGTTTAATAAAAACTGTATTATCCTTACCAAACCAAGTAGTTATGCTATTAAAAAAACCATTTTTTAAATCTGTTAATTTTTCGCTCATTAATCCAGGCATTTCAAGAAAAAATCCTACAATTCCTATTAAAATAAGAAAAATAACAACAGCAATTATTATTCCTATAAAAATAGTTCCTAGAAAACCAAAACTTTTTAAACTGGTTAATATTTTTTTTGAAAGTTTAACTTTTTCAGCTGTTCCTGATACATCTCTTCCATCAGATCTACCGTTATCATTATCAGTTGGTAAATCTCTTTGTTGTTCTGCCACTCTCTCACCACCTTTTTAATTTTCTACATTAAAGTTTACTATTATAGAATATTTTCTAATTGCATTATCTAATTCTTCTTGTCTTGTTGATTCATTTCCAGAATAAGATTGTAATACTCTTATATTGTTAAAATACATTCCAAGAGGTGCATTACCATCATCACAATATTTATTAAATACAAAAGTATATGTTGTTTCTTCTTCTGGTTGTAATACTACATTTGAATCTTGTACATATTCATCACTTCTTAATTCACCGGCAACATTTAAACATAATTCGTTTTCTTCTGTTCCATTTGCAATAACTATTGGATGTTCTGTTTTATTAGTAATTCTTACTGTATATGCCTCATGGTCGTAATATACATTTTTGCTTTGTATAACTATTTTTAAATTTTCATCTTCTGAAAAAGCTTCTAATGTATTTGTTCTAATAAAACCTCCAATAGCAAATTTTAAATCTTTGTCATCTTCTGTAAACACAAATTTTTCTTGTACATATCCATAGTTTGTCCCTGTTGATCCTGTTGCCATAAAATCACTCATAATGTTTACATCATATATATATTGTTTAGATAAATTAGAAAAATTTTGTATACTATATATTCTTTTAACTTGAAATCTATTATCAACATATTCCTGAAATTCTTGAATATCCGGAAATAATGCAACTTTGCAATCATCAGATATCATATCATAAGCACTTTGATAATTTTTATCATTACAATAATTAATAAATGTATCAATTTTATTTTGTATTTCGTCTTGCCACTTTTGAGGCACTTCGCTGGAATCCATTACTGCAATATTTGGTTCATATGTAGTTTTAGGTTCCTCCTCTTGTTGCATATTTTTTAATATATAATTAATTGCTATGATGATTGCAAGTGCAATAACTATTATCATTACTTTTTTTCTATTATTTTTTATAAATCGTCTTATTTTTAATCTAATATCAATGAAATTCATTACAATTCCTTTCCATTAATTTCTTATGATTCTGGTCTTATATCTCCAGATTGAATTCTTGATATAGTATCACTCATTCTAGATTCTAATTCTTCTTTTGGTACACCTATATCCATAAGTGTGTTCTTTACTTCATTTAGGCTCTTTGCAAAATCTTTGTCATCTTCGTTAAAATCTTCTAGCTCTTTACCATCTATTAAATCTTTTATTATTCTTTTAGCTCTAAAACTTGAATATGCTGGATCTTGTTGGTCAAGACCTGTTTTTTCTATCCATTCTTGATATGCTTTTGCTGCTTCTTTTTCAGGTTTATCTAATTTTTCCTGATTTTGTCTTGCTTGTTCTTCATCTTTTGCTTGTTGTTTTTGTTCCATATTTCTCCATGTTCCACTAGCCAAAGCTGATATTCCCGCACCTAATGCTCCACCTATTGGTGCACCTTTGTCAAATCCTGAAACACCTGAACCTATTGCCATTCCAGTCATTAATGCAGCACCTTTTGCATATGCTCCTATAATTTTTCCAGCTGGTGTACTTCTTAGTCTTGCTGCTTTTGCCTTTATGCCACCATTGTTACCACCTGAACTTCCAGATCCACCTGAGCCTCCAGATCCACCTGAACCTCCAGATCCACCTGAACCTCCAGATCCACCTGAGCCTCCAGATCCACCTGAACCTCCAGATCCGCCTGAACCTCCAGATCCGCCTGATCCACCAGATCCGCCTGAACCTCCAGATCCGCTTGCTACAGGCCCTGCAGCTCTTGTGCTACTACTACTTCCTCTTGCTTTATTAACTTGTCCAATAGCTTTACTAACACTAGAAGCTAAAGCAACTGTAGTTAATGTACTTCCTAATGAATGTGCATGTTCAAAACTAAATATTCCTCTTACAATGTCTTCTGCTTGGTGTATAAATAGAATCATTATAATACCTAAAATTGCTGAACCCATTGTATAATTTTTCATTAAATCTAAGGCTGAAACCGCAAATACTAAGTATATTAAACATTGGAAGGGCTGTATTAATATAGTATATACAAATTCCTTTAGCCATTTATCTAATGCTTGTGATTTATTATCACCCATTCTATCTATAGAATATGTTATTGTTACAATTGGTGATATAATAATTAAAAATCCTATAGTTAACATACGTTTTATATAAAATATTAAGAAAGATAATGTTACACCTACCAATATACAAAATATTATGGCAGAACCCATTCCTGATGTAAATGAAAATGGATCAAGTGATCTTCCTTCAAAAGCATTAATTACATTCTCAAAATATGATTCTTGCATTACATTTTCTTTGGCAGAACTCATTATAGAAACTAGTCCATTGTTAGCATTTAATGTAAATATAATTATGTATTGTAATAAAAATACTAATACAAAACTTACTACCCAATCTTTTAACATAGTTTTATATTTTGCTTCATCTGATGCAACTGTTGAAATAGCCATTCTTATACCAACATATATTAGCATTACCAATAATAATCCTATTGCTAAATTTCTTAATGCATAATACCAAATTGCAACATTTTCTCTTATTGTATATATTACTTCTGAATTTGTGGAAAAATCAAAAAAGTTAATATCTGTAATTGCCAGTTGATTAAACAAAATCTCTTCTGGTCCGAATTCTGGCATCCAGCAAGCTTTGCTCACCAGATAATGCTGCAATTCCTCCTATTATAAGTCTTATAAATTCACCAAAAGCTACCATTAACGCTCTAAGTGGCCATGTTACTAAACCAACAATTCCATCTGCTCCTGCTCCTAACAAAGTATCATGTCCTTCTGTTATCTGTTCTTCTTGTTGCTGGCCTTCGGTTAGTGTTGTATCATCTTCATCAGCATATACAATAGCACTATAATTTGGAATTATAAAACCAATTATTAATGTAATACATATTAAAATAGTAATTATTCTTTTAGATTTTGATTTCATAGTATTCCCCTTCCTAAATACTTATCTTTTTAAAAATGTTAAACTGTTTAAAACATTCTTTAAATTACTTTCTCCAGTTTCTTCTCGTCTATATAAGTAATTATCCTTTTTGCTTCCAAAATGAATATTAAAATTCCTATCTGTTCTTTGAAGTGCTCTCATGTCTTGTTCTAAATCTTTTACAAGTGCTGTTTCTTTTTCATCTGCATCATTTCTCTTTAAAGCACCCTCTAATATAGTCTTTAGTTTGTCTTTACTTAAAGTTGAACTTGTTTTCTTTTGTATATCAAAACTTTCTGTTATATCTGTTCGTATTTGTGTTATTTTTTCCTCAACTTGTTCATCTGTTAATCCAGAATTATTTTTCTTTAGGTTCTGCTTCATATAGTCTTTCATACTATCTAATACACTTGAAATATCTCTCTCTTCTAAATCTGATTTACCTATATCTTGTGTTATTGTCTCAACTTTATCTTCAATGCTTTTTGTAAATGAAGGAGCTTTTTCATCTGCATTATTTCTTTGCAATCTATCTTCTAATATGCTCTTTAATTTATCTTTACTTAATTTTCCTAAGCTGTCTTTCTGTTTATCAAAGTCTTCTGATACATCTATTTGTATTTGTGCCATTTTTTCCTCTATTTGTTCTTCTGATAAACTTGAATCATTTTCTTTTATATTTTTTCTCATATAGTCCTTCATACTATCTAATACACTTGAAATATCTCTCTCTTCAAAATCTGATTTACCTATATCTTTTGTTATTGTCTCAACTCTATCTTCAATTCTTTCCGTGAATGAAGGAGCTTTTTCATCTGCATCATTTCTTTTTAAAACCTTTTCTAACATACTCTTAAGTTTATCTTTACTTACAGTCTCTGTAGTAGTTTTTTCTCTATCATATTGTTCTGCTACGTCTGTACTTATTTGTGCTATTTTTCCTTCTATTTGTGCTTCTGATAAACTTGAATCATTTTCTTTTATATTTTTTTTCATATAATCTTTCATGCTATCTATTACACTTGAAATATCTCTTTCTCCTAAATCTGTTTTTCTTATTTTTTTGGCAAATATATCAACTTTACTTTCTATATTTCTTTCAAATGTAGGAGCTTTTTCATTTGCATTATTACTTTCTAATGTATCTTCTATTATATTTTTTAATTTATCACTACCTAATGTACCAGAACTACCCTTTTGCTTATCAAATTTTGATACTACTTGTGTTTGTATTTTTCTTATTTTTGATTCAATTTGTTTGTCTGTTAATGAACCATCATTTTCTTTTATGTTTTGTTTCATATAATCTTTCATGCTATTTAATAATCCTGAAACGTCATCTTTTTTAAATTGTGAATTTCCTATATTTTTTGCAAATGCATCTACTTTATCAGATACTCTAAATACTCTATTTACTGATTCTTCAAATTGATTATTAAATTTATTTCTTGCTAATGTTTCAACAAATTTTTCATTCTTTGCAGCTAAAGGTCCTCTATTTGCGTTTTGAGCTTTCATAATTCGTATTGCATCTTGCATATTTTGATTATATTTATTTACTATTCTATTTTCTAATCTTCTTGCTTCTTTTATTCTTTGTAATTTTGCAGGAGCTTTTGTTTGAACATAATTAATATCACCTTGCTCAGCAGTAATTGTATCTTGTACTGTTCCTGCAACTCCTCTTATTGGTGCTGTTATTAGCTTTCCAGCAGCTACCGGAACGGCTAATGTTGCCCTTGAAATATTATAAGCAACTTTCTTTGGTTTGCTCATTGCTTCATATTTTTCTTTTCTATCTTGTTTCTTTGCTTCTTTCTTAGCTCTAGCATTTTCTTTTCTTATTCCTCTTATTTGTCTTCTACTTTCATGAGCAGCAATCATACTACCTGTTGCAGATGCAATATTGCTAAATGCTAAACTACTATGTCCTGCAACCATTAAAGGTACAGCTGTTGCTAACTTAGCAGCATTTGCAGCACCTCTTAGTGGTACTTTAAAAGCTGTTGCAACAACATCTTTTGTAGTTTTGAAAGATTTAAAATATTCCTCTTTCATTCTATTTCCTAAATCATTAGATAATTGTTTTTCACTATTTCTTCTAAATACTCTAGAGGATAAATTTTTCTTAGCTTTCGCTCCTGGTAAAATTCTACCAGTAGCAACATCTATATTCTTGTGTGATATATTATTTAATCCATATGATCTCGCTTGTGCTTTTTTCTTAGCATTTGTAGGCGTTAAAGATGTTCCAAATATAAGGTTTTTACCAGCATGATATGTACCACTTATAATTGACTTTGTTCCTCCAAATAAAACTTGAGCTATAAATACTTTATCTAATATTTCAGATCTAGCATCAGAATTAATAATAGTTTTTAATGTACTACGTCTTCCTGGACCATTAGTTCCAATCATACTAAATATATCAAAGAAAATATTTGATGCTTTAAGCATAAAGTTTAAAACTACAAAAGCTATAAATATTCCAACTAACGATTCTTGTGTTAACTGAATTATTGCTTTTACAAAACATAAGTACACTAAAGCATGTACACTTTGTACTAACACAAGTAATGTATAATCTTTCATCCATGCAGTAAATGCTGTAGATTTACCAGTGCTTATCTTTGAAAAGGCATATATTCCCCCCATAGCTGGTGCCATTATTGTTAAAATAGCTAAAGCTAATAATCTCTTTAAATATATGTAGAAATATTTAAGCATTAAAACTACTAAAACTAAATATAGTATTGTTCCAGCCATTCCAGATGAAAGTTTAACTTCATAAGCTTTTGTTCTAACTGTTTCGTAAATACTACTTTCTTCTATAGTTTCTTCTGCTGTAAAAGCATCTTTAATCCAATCAATTAATGTTTCATTTAATTGTAATACAAATAATATATAATAATTTATAAAAAATATTATAAAAAATCCTACTAGCCAATTAACCAAAAGTCTCTTATATTGCGCTTGTTCTGATGCAACTGTACTTATTGCTAATCTTATTCCTAAATATATTAAGATTAATAACATGATTATTATACTTATATTTCTTATAATATAATACCATCCAGCAATATTCTCTCTTAATATTGCTAATGAACCATCTTCTTTTAATTGTAGTCCACCTGCTGTATCAGAGAAAAAATTTACATCTAATAAAGGAACTTCTCCTAAAATTATTTTATCTATTGTTAATTGGTCGTCACCTTCTGGCTGTAATTCTGTAGAAGTAGGCGTATAATATGAATTATTATCCAACAATCTTTCTGAAGATGTAGCATCAGGAGCATCTGTAATTCCTGCTTCTTCTTCTGGTTGTTCTACAGCTTCACCAGTTAAATCATTTACTGCAGTTGTTATTATATTTACAATTATATTTGCATATCCAATAAATACCATTCTTATAATTAATGTTAATAATCCAGCTACAAAATCTATTAATTGTGATAATAAATTAAATATCCAGTTTAATGCTGATTTAGCACCTGTATAAGTTCCATCTGGTATTCCTTGATAATAAAATTTATCGTCTGGATCTTCTATTAGGTTATCTTCTCTATCTAATGTTGTAACCGGTACATCTCCAGATGGAGTTACTTCTGTATCAGAATTTAAACTAAATACTGCTGTAAAACTGTCATTTCCTGGATGTATATTCAAATTCGCATTTGTTCTACCACTACCAAAATTAAAGTGAGTTGCACCTCCATTACTTGCAACCATTTCAGCATGTCCATCTCTAACTAATATATCTCCTGGCTTTGCTGATGATAGTGGAACTTCTGTCCAATGCTCATTTCTTAATGAACTTAAATTAGTAACTGCCAAATAACTAAAACCTAATTGTGTTATGTCAATTCCCAAAAAAACTTGATAAACATATTGTATACCTGATGTACAGCAAGAATAGAATGTTTCACCAACAAAATTTGCTGGTAAATGTTCTCCTGAAGTACTATATACTGAGTTTCCTGCATGTTGATTTATAAAGTTTTCCGTCTGTTGTCTTAAATATTCTCTTGCAGAATCATCAAATTTTTGAGCAAAAGATGATGAAATTGAACTTATTAATATAAAAAATATTGTAAATATTACTATTATTTTTTTTAAAATTATTTTTAAATGTTTCATCATCTTCTCCTTTCTTTACAACGTTATATTTATATTTTTATTATCATAAGTTAATATTTTGGAATTATAATCAAAATTTGTTATATTAAAATCATCCGTTCCTGTTACAATTGTCTGTGTTTGTCTAGTTGTTGCATTATATGCATATATTCCTTGTCCTTGCACACTATAAATTAATCTATCATCATCATACCAATATGTTTGCATAGCAATTACATCTTTGCTTAATTCACTATCTGCATTACTTCCATCTTTTGAATAAAATGAAATATTATTAAATTGTCCACTTTTTGATATGTCTGATCTCATTGTGTATTTATTGCTTGAATATTCTCCATTCGTTATGTTTATATCTTCTGATTTTACCATTGTTCTGTTTAACTCTTGTTCTATAATTAAACTTTGGTTTGTTTTATAATATACCTGATATAAATCTTTATGATTTTGTTTTAATTCTCCTTCATATTCTTGATAGATTTGTATACCATTTGAATTTTGTGAATCATTATTTATTCTAACACCTTTTAAAGGATACCATATATCACTATATGAAGAATCATATTTATAAGATGAATAGTCTGACCAACTGTCTGTCAATTTGTTCATAAAACTTACAAAGTCTTTTTCCTCATTATATTCTTCTAATAAATCCTCAAATTCTTTAAATTCTGATGCATCATATTGAATTCTAGGATATATAGAAATTTCATTAGCTGTAAAACAAATATACATATCTTTTGTCATATATTCTAATATTGAATTTTGTTCTATGTAATTGTCTCCCAATTTTTGTTTTATACTATCAAAACTATCTCCTACTTTAATATCATCTATTACTGAATTTGTATATTTTTTAGTAAAAACTATATTAAATAAATTATGTCGTATTTCTCTTACTCTATAGCCACTTTCAAAATAGATATCATAGTCTTGGAATGTACTAGTTCTATTTCCAAAACTTATATTATCTAAATTCCAATTATTATTTATTAGTACAGTTAATTCTTGGTTTGGAGTAACCTCTATTTCTTTTAAACTTGTTTCTTGTTCTAAATTATTTTCTGACATCAATTTATTAAAATAATCAGACTCCTCTAAATTATTTATTAATACGTCATATACAACTCCATCTTCACAATTTATTGCTATAGTTAATTCTCTAGATTCATCTATTAATCTAATATCTTGATAATTTAAATATTTTGTAATTGCTTCTATTGCTAAATCATAAAAAGCTTTTTGAGAATTTCCGTTTTCGTATGGTGAACATTTAAATTCTAAATAAATATCTAAAAAGTAAGCATTATCATCTGATTCTTTCTGCGAAATATATTTACAATCTAATGACTCTATCATATCTTCTAAACTATTTATTTGGTTATCCTGTTCTTCATTGTTTTTTCTTATAATAGAAAAAACAATTAAAAGAATTAACAATAGAATAATTGTAATTATTAAAATTATTTTCTTTTTTTTAGAAAATTTTTTCTTCTTTTTCATTATATTCTCCAATCTATGATCTATGGTTGAATTTTATAGCTCCTAAAGAACTTATTGATTTTAAACCTCTTAATCCTAATACATTTTTAACAACTTTTTCTGCTCTAGAAAGTCCTATAAATAATAATATTGCAATTACTGGTGCTACTTCAATTATTTCGCCAGCGCAAACAATTACAACGGTATAGACTAAAAGATGTATTGGTTGTATAAAAATATCTGCCATTAATTCTTTAAACCATCTGTTAAATCCTTGTGCTTTGCCATCACTAATTGAATCTATTGGATATGTAATACATACAATTGGTGATATAATTGTCATTAATCCAACTGATAATATCCTTTTAACATATAATAAGAAAAATTTAAATTGGTAATATACCATAACAAAATATAATACACTAATTGCTACATAATTCCATCCTTTAAAAGTTGATAATTTGTACTGTATAGAATCTTCTGTTGGATTGTCTACTGTTCCACCATCGCCAAAAACGATAACTTGCTCTATATTATTATCTGAATCTGGTATTATCTCTACTAATGCATTTGAAATATTTATTGCAATTAAAATTATATATTGCATAACAAATATTAAACAAAATCCTTTTATCCAATTAAATGCCATTTCTTTATACCTTGCTTTATCTGTTGCAAGTGTAGAACCCACCATTCTTATTCCAACATATATTAAAACTAATAAAGATAATCCTACCGATAAGTTTCTTACTCCATAAAACCAAATTGCTATATCATTTGCTATTGTTATTCGTATTTCTGAACCAGATGAACTTGTATCAAAAAAATTTATATTAAACATATCATAATCATTTTGTAATAAATTATAAATGGTAAATTCTTCATTTTTTGTTCCAGAAGATTGCTGACTATTTATAACTGAATTTATAATTATTGACATAAGAGAGGGAATAATATTTAAAAGTCTAGCTAAAACCGATGCTGTAGCTCCTCCAAAACTTGGACTGGATTTAATTTTTCTCTTAGTAGTATTTCCACTAGGGCTTGCAGTAGATTCACCGTCATATAGCATGCTATCTATTGAATTTTCTGGTACTCCTTCCATTACTTCGCCAAAATTTTCTTTTTTTGATTCCCCACTTTCTTCAGTAGCGAAAACAAAATTTGTAGGAGTTATGCAATTAAATATACTTAAAATTATAAGTATTGATAACAGTAACTTCTTAACCATTTATTCTCCCTCTTATTAGTTTTATTGATTATTTTTTCTAGCTTGTTCTTTCGCTTTTTGTTCTTTTATTTGTTTCATTTTATTAACATTTGTTTCTACAAACTCAAATTCTTTTTTCGTTGGTCTTATTGCTATTATTGCTGTATCAGAACCTACTTTTAATAGCCCCTCTCCTCTACTACAAGTAGTCAAAAATGCAGCTTCACCTTCACTTAATTTAAACACTTCTTTTATATAACGGATTTCTGACTTATCTTGTGCTAAGAATAATTTTGTATCTGATGAAGTTAATACTGCTTGTACTTCTGGTTTTTCATAGAAGTCTTGGAATTTTTGTGACATAACAGCTAGTGAAACATTTCTTTTTCTAGCACGTCTTGCCATTGTATTTAAGAAATCTACAGCTTCTGGGTATGGAAGTAACATCCAAGCTTCATCAATAAGTACTCTTTTCTTAGCTGCTTTTTCTTTATCTTCACTATTTTTCTTAACATATTTTTCCCAAATCCAAGAAAGTAAAATTTGTTGTGCAAGTGGTCTTGCAAATCTTTCTTCTAGCTGAGATATATCCAAATTTATAAATGGTGTTCCATCTAATAATTCAAATGTTGATTGTCCATCAAAATATGCCATCTGTCCATTATACTCTCTTACATATTGCTTCATAACTTTTGATAAATAACTATAATGAAATCTATAATCCGGATTTTCGTTTTCTTGGGCTTTTCTCAAAATTCTTTTAAACCAAGAACCTATTGTTGGCATTTCTTTTTTTACTCTTCCTATATAATTTTTAGAAAATCTTTTAGAATTTTCATTATCTTCATATAAACTATTTACATCATCTGTTATACCTCTTGCTTCATATTCTTCTGCTACAGACTCTGCAATTATTTGTTTTGTAAGCTCATTTACTTCTTCACTTCTTGTACTTCCTCTTGCCATTGTAAGTAGTGCCTGTGTAACATCTTCTACTTTATTTTCTATATTTAATATAGCTCTTTCTCTACCTGTTATTTCATCTTTTACAATCTCTGGCTCTACGTCGAAAAAGTTTATAATTGTATTTGAATTAGGACTTATTGTTACATTTACGCCTCCTAATGCATCAGCAACAACTCCATACTCACCTTCTGCATCAAGCGCTAAGCTTTCAATTCCCATTAATACAGAAGATCTCGCTGTAATAGTTTTTATTGTAACACCTTTACCAGCACCAGATTTACCAAAAATAACCATATTGTAATTTGAAAGTGTTGGACTAAAGTTATCAAACAATATTGGTAATCCTGTCTGCTTATCAAATCCTATTGGTATACCATTTTCATGTCCTACCTCAGATGAGAAAAATGGGAAAACTGTTGCCATAGAATTTCTATCAAAAGAATGTGATTTATTTAATAAATTATCATTATATGGTAAATTCGTTCTAAATGCATCTTCTTGTATAGCCCATGCTGGTTTTATATCAATCAATGTTTTAGCCATTTCTGAAGCAAGTAACTCTGTCTCTTTATCCAACTCGTCTAAACTATATGCAAATAATGTACAAACAATTGTTGATTCATATAATTTATTAAATCCACTTGCTATTTGGTCTCTTAAGTCTTCAGCTTCCATTCTTTTTTGAGCTAAGATTCTTTCACGGTTTATATCTCCTCTATCAATAGCAACAAGTCTTTCAGATTCTAGTTCATTAATTGTTCTATTTAAATCAGTTTGAGATGAACTTTCACTTACTGGTGATATGAAAACTGATGTATTTAAGTCTCCAAATGTGTACATACTTCTTAAAAACTCTGGGAAAGTACACATTCTAGGGATATTAGATACAACCATACTTCTTGCATATCTTGTTTTAGTAGATACTATTTCTACATGATTTATATTAGAAAAATCTACTCCTGCTGGAGCGATTAAATCTTTTAAGTTTTTTGCATTTCTCTCAAGAACTCCTTTTGGTTGTTCTTGCATAACTTCTTTTTCTTCAACTTTATCTTTTTTCATCAAAAAACTTCCTCCTTATTAATATCCTTAGTTATTTCTCTGTTTTCTTAGGTCTTCCCCTATTAACAGTTTTTTTCTTTTCATTTGTAAGGTCTTTTTCTTCTTGTTCATCATATTGCTCTTCGTTTTTTGTCTTTTCTTCTATAATTCTTTTTGTTTCATTATATAAATCTGGAGCTAATTGATTTTTATATTCTTCTATAATTTCCATTGTTCTTTCTCTTAGCTCGTTATTTAATTGTTCTTTATCCTTTAATATGTTGTCTGCTTCAATCAAACTATCTGATGCCATATCTACTGCCATATCATCAATCTTATCATTAATTCTTTCTTTACGTTTTTCTAAAACATCTTTCGCTGTTGAATATAAAGCATCATATTGAGCATCTATTGCTCTATCTAATTGATATATTTGTTCTTCATCTCTGTTGTATGCAATATATAATAATTCACCTAATTCTTCTGAATTTAATATTCTTCCAGAAACTTGAGCACTAGATAAACTTCTTATTAATGTTTGTGCTCTTGTATATAATTCTGTAAATACCATATTTATAATCTCATCTTTTGAATAATTAGATACATTTCCAAGTTCTGATTTAAAATATGATACTACTACATATGTTTTTTGTTGCAATACATTTTGATTTAAGCTCATTCTTCCAATATAGTTTGAAATATCTTGTCCATATTCTAAAACATTTTCTTTTCTTCTAATTTCAAATTCTACCATTTCGAATTCTTTTTCACTATTTGGAGTTTTTAATAATTGCTCTCTTCTTTTTCTTAATGCTTTAATTTCATCTGCAATTACATTAACTTTTTCTCTATAACCTTCTATTGTCTTTCTAAGATTTAAACTTCTTGTTTGTACATATAATTGAATTGGATATCTAATAGTATTTAAGAATTGTACAAATCCTCTTTCTACAGATTCTTTTTCTTCTTCTGACAATAAATCATAGTTAATTCCTTTACATTGAATTACCATAATATATTGTTGTCTATTTTTTCTTATTATCATATCATCTTTTATTTCATCAAAATCTAAAAACTTATCTGTTGTTTCTCTTGGTACTCCATTAAAATCTTTACTTTGTTTTATTTCTTTTGCTGTTTCTCTTTGTTGCTGATTTACTTTACTTCTGTATACTAAAAAATAGTAAGCAATTACTAATGCTACAATAATTACTACTAAAATAATTAACATTATGTTTAAACCAACTATTATATTCATATTAGTTTTCCTCCTTTGTATTTTCATCTACTTCTTTTGTGTCTGTATATGCATAAATATGTCTTTTAGCTTTAAATTTTATATATCTATTTATTATCTCATCTAAAGATTCTCCACCAACTTTTTTAGTTACTGCAATTCCAGCTACAGTTGGAATTTTTAAAGCTCCATACGCCCATCCAAGTAAGCCAAAGATTGCCATTATAATTAGTCCTGCTGTAGTGTATCCTAATACCATACCAAATATAAAGAAAAATATTGAACCGATAAGAGCTCCAACTCCTGTTGTTATTAATGATTTAGCCGTAAAAATATATAATATTCTTGACTCCCCTTTATAATTTCTTGGAACATAATAAGTACCCATATTTTATCCTCCTTTTTCGTAAGTTAAAAATTTTTCATAACATTATAAATCATTGCCCATATAGCTTGACCACCAAATACTACAATTGTGGCCACTACTAATCCTATTAATTGTTTTTTTACTTTAGCTTGTTCATCAGCACTTGAGGTTGTAGCATATTTTACTCCCATTATTGCAGTTATTACTACCAATACTCCTGATGCAATTGCAACTAATGCTCTACCTATTGGTAAAACAATTGGTACAATATCATCATTTGAAATTGTAGCATTATTTCTTCCTTTATCTAAAAATTGCTGTACAGTATCATGCATTTCATCCCAGCTCATTATTCCATATGAAGTAGTTGTTGGCAGAAAAATTATTCCTATTAACATTATTAAAATTGTTAAAAAAATTACTTTTTTACTCATTGTTTACACCCTCTTTTTTTACACTATGCTTATATAAAATTATACTTTATTTGACAATTATTTGCAATAAAATAAGGCAAATGTCTTATTTTTGTAAAACTTTTTATTGTAATGTTTATGTAAAAATTTAGTTATGTACTAATATTTATTTAGGGATTTAGTTATTTAAAATTTATTCGTTTAACCTCATTTTTATTTAGGCACAAATTAAACCTTTGATTCCCTATGGGAAATGCGCAATTTAAAACATTTTGACATTAATTGCTTTCTATAAATTATAATTAAGTAAAATTAATACAGAAAAAACATGGCAATAATAAAATTACCATGTTTTTCATTTGTCTATATACTTATAATCTCTTTTTTACTATGGAATCTAATTTTTAAAATCCTTCTGCAAATCTTATAACCATTGTAACTAAATTAGATGCACCAAAGAAAATTATTATACCTATAACATACGGTACAAGTTTTGTTTTTACATCTGCTTTTTCACTAGGACTAGATAACATATACTTTATTCCTAAAGCTATTAAAGCAATTATTGAAACTCCTGATCCTACTATTTGTACAATGTTTAGTGCTATACCAGATTTATTTCTTAAATCACTAACACCTTCTGTAGAATATATTGATTCATAATCACCTGTATCAATATCGTCTGCGTATGAAAAACTAACATTGATAGATAGCATTAAAATTATTAAAGTAGTTATTAATACTAACTTTTTCATTTTTCATCACCTTCATAATTAAGATTAGAAGTTTGAAACAAAGCTTTTTAATAATCCTAATAAAGCTGATGCAGCAAATAATACAATTGCACCTACTATGTATACAACAGCATGTTGTTTTATTTGTGCTTTATCATTTGGAGCGGCAGAAAGATATTTAATTGCTAGTACTATAAGCATTACTACTGCTACTGCTGCACCAATGATTTGTGCTACACTTAGGAACATACCTGCAATATTAGTTAAACTTGAATCTGCTCCTGAACCAACTGGAGAAATGTCAGGATAACTTGTTGCATATACTCCATTTAATAATGCTGTTGCTGAAAATAAAACAGCTAATACTACTGTTAATACTGTTATCATCTTAGTTACCTTTTTTGATATTTTCATGTTTCGTTTCCTCCTCTTATTTATTATAATTCCTACTATATATTAAATATTATACTATAATTATTCCATATTTGCAATATTTTTTAATTTTAAATAAAAATGTAAAATTTTTGTAATATATTATTTTTTTATTTGTTCATTATAAAACTTTGCAATTAAAATATCTAATTCTACACTTATTTTATAAATTATACTATAATCCAAATTATCTTCTATACATTTATTTAATTTATCCCTTGTTTTACATATTTCTTCATTTAGCATACAAATCACTCCTTTTCTTCTTTTTTCTTTTGTATATTTTTATGCTACCACATTTTTATACGTGTTTCAATTGTATATTACTAATTTTTACGCTTTTTCTTAAGTTTTGTACGTCTTTTTTTATGTTTTTACCACACAAAATAAAAAGAAGATTTATAAATCTTCTTTTTATTGCATTTTATAACATTATTTTGGATTAACTATTGAAAGTACCATTTTATCTTCAAGGAATCTATTTTGTAATTCTTTATTTGCATTTTCTAAATTTATACTATTCCATTCATTTAAATAATCAAATGATATTATATTATTCATATAATCTCTCATAAAAATTCTTCCTATTTGTGCTGGTGAATTATATGATGTTACAAGTCTACCATATATTTTATTTTTAACTCTTATAAATGTTTTCTCATCTAAACCTTTTTTCTGTAATTCTTTTATTTTTGACTTTAATTTCTCATACACCTTTTTTGGATCTTTTGAATAAGCAAATATCATCATATGTGAATATATATCAGAATATTCATATTCCAAATCAGGTTCGCTTATCAATAGTCCCTCATCATATAATTCTTTGTATAAATCAGAATTTTCATCTAACAAGTAATTTAATAAAATATTTAAAATTAATTCTTTTTTTACAATATTTTCTTTTTCTACCTTATCTTTAATACCTATAACAAAAGCTGGAATACTAACGTCCATCTTTTCTTCTTTATATTTGCTATATATTTGTTCCGGTTCTGCCGGATATATTCTTTGTATTTTCTCTTGTTTTTCATTATTTTTTAAATTATTTTTTATTAAATTAAATATATAGTCTGGCTCAAAATTACCGCTAATACTTAATATCATATTACTTGGATTGTAAAAAGTATTATAACAGTCATATAAAATCTCTTTATTAATTTTATTTATAGATTCTACTGTTCCAGCAACATCAAGTCTTACCGGACACTTTTCATACATACATTCTAATGCATTTAAAAAAACTTTAGAAATTGCATCATCATCATACATTTTTATTTCCTGTGCAATTATTCCTTTTTCCTTTTCAACATTCTCATCTGTATAATATGGATTAAAAACATAATTTAATAATTCTTTAAATGCTGGTTCAAAATTATCAATTGCCTCAAAATAATATGCTGTATGATCATTTGTAGTATATGCATTTGCTTCTACTCCCATTGAAGTTAATGTGTCTAAGCTATTTGTTCCATCTGCTTGTTCAAACATCTTATGTTCCAAAAAATGAGCCACTCCGTCAGGAATTATAACTTCTTTTTTTGTTTTTGGATTAATAAAATAATTGTCTATTGAGCCAAATTTAGTTCCGATTATTGCCATTTTTTTATTTGTATCTTTTTTTGGAATAAACATTACTTTTAATCCATTTTCTAATTCTTCTATATATAATTTTTCCTTTATAATTTTGTTTTCTATTATTTGCATATTTTCCTCCATACGAACAATTAATTTCTTAAGAAATAAATTGTATTAATTTTAACACAATTGGCAACCTCTATAATATCTTGTCTTGATATTTTTTCAATCTTTTGTATATATTCTTCTAAACTAGTTTTTACATCTGAAAGTTCTTGTCCATAATAATATGAAATTTCTATATCTTGTTCTTCTTTTATATTTTTGATATTTGTAATTATTGCACGTTTTGCATTTTCTATATCATCATCTGAAAAAGCACCTTGTTTCATTTCTTCCATTTGTTCTTTAATTATTTTTAATGCTTCTTCATATTTATCAATCTCTATTCCAGCTCTTATAAAAATATTGGATTTTAATTTCATATAACTTGATGAAATAGTATATGCCAAACTTGCTTTTTCTCTTACATTTCTAAATAGTTTAGAATTAGCTGTTCCGCCCAAAATTGCATTATACATTTGTGCAGAATATACTAAATCTTTTTCTTTGTTTTCTACATCTATTCCTAACACAATCTTTCCTTGCTGTATATCCATTTTTTCTTCCACATATTTTTCATTATTTGGATTACTAGGTTGTCCAAATTTTATAAAATTTGGCTCTCTTTCATTTAATTTTGCAATTTTCTCATTTTGTACAATAATATCTTCAATATTATCATTTTCTCCAGATACAAAAATATCAATTTTACATGTAGATAATATTTTTTTATATTGTTCATATAAATTGTATCCATCAATATCTTTTAAATCTTCTACATATCCATATTTATATACTCCATAAGGTTTACCTTCATACATTTTTTCTATACATCTATTTAATGCATATGTTGTCTTATTATCTATTTTTGAATTTATTATTTGTTCTAAACTATTTTTTTCTTGTTTTAAAAATTCTTCATTAAATCCATTGTTTTCTATATTTGGATTAAATACCACGTCAAATAATAAATTTATACTTTGCTTAAATAAGTCCTCTTTATGTGGTAAATATTTTTCATTTATACTTTCTAAATAAAATTTTAAAATATGATTATCGCCAGTTTTTTCTATGCCCGAATCTAAACTTGCACCATACATCTCTGCCAATTTATTTGTTATTTCTTCACGCGTTTTATATAATTTAGAGCCTCTTTTTAACATTAATGCTATTAATGTATTTTTTGTTGCTTCTTCTTTTATAATTGGAAATGTTAAAAAAATTCCAATTAAATTTGTTTTATATTTTGTTGTTTTAATTGTATGAAGATTAATTCCTTTTTTTATTGTTTTAGAAAAAACACCATTTCCTTTTAAAATAGAAGAGTCTATATTGGCTTGGCCATTGCTACTTTCCATATGTGGTAAATTCTCCTCTCTACTTTTTTTATTAATACATGACATATCTTTCTCCTTTATATTATTTTAAACATTTTTTATATTTTTTATTCCTTATAAAATATTTCATATTCTGAAATATTCCCTACTTTTTCATATTCATTTTTTATTATTTCTTTAACTTTTTCTGATTCCTGACCAGTTCTATTTTCATCCTTAATTATTATATATGTATTACTAAAATTTCTAATTTCGTTAGTTATTCTTTCTTCTCCTTTATATCCCCAATTACCTAAAAATGGTAAATCAAAATCTTTTTTATGTCTTTTTAATGGAACTTCATATAAATTTGCTTCATCAAAAAATATAATTACATCTTGTCCTTTGGCTTCTTTTTCTTGTATAAACTGTTTTATTTGTGTAAATTTATTTTTATATTCTTCACTTAAATAAGTTCCATAAAATGCATCATTATAATTCAATTCATAATCTTTATTTGTTAATATACTTATATAAAAAAATAATAATCCAATATTTACTATAATTACTATTCCTATATAAACAACAATTATTACTTTAATAATTTTATATTTAAATAATTCTTCCATTTGATTTATTAAAGAATTTCCCAAATAAATCATAAGTATCATGGCTGGTAATAATGCTAATTTTACATGAAATGGATTAAATATAGGGTATCCTATTAATAATGCAACAAACATAAAACATGTAAAAAACATTGTTATTTTATATAGTTTACTTTCTTTAGACACACCAAATTTTTTTACAGCTACTTGTACTCCTATTACCAATACAAATGGAATTAAATAACATGCTAAATCAGCCCAAGAAACAGACAAATTTTTATTAGCAAATTCAGATAATCCGAAAAAACAATAATTTATAAAATCATAAAATTGTCCATTTATTGCTAAATATACCATCCAAATTCCAGTTATAAATGCAAATATTATATAAATTCCTGCTAATTTTTTTAATGCTATTTTTATTTCTTTTCTATAATTATAAATAGTAAATATAGTTAATGCTATCATATAATAGATTCCTATATTTTGTTTTGTTGCAAACATTAAAGCTGAAATTATACCTTGTTCTACTACCTTTACTTCTAACTTATCTTTTTTTATAATAAAGTTCATACCAATAATCCCAAATAGCATTGCAAAATTATTATAATTGGATCCTACAACAAATAAATCTTTTAAAAATGGAAATATTGTTAATAATATAAAAATTACTGATTTGCTTACAGGTACATCCAGTTTTTTTAATATTTTTATAATAATAACAATTAGTATTTCAAAAGCTATTATATTTATTATTTTAAATACTAACAAATTTGCACCAACTATTTTAAAAATAAGACTAACTAAATAAAAAAATAGTGGTGTATGTATTATATTGTTTTCTGAATATAAATCTATTCCATTTAATAATTTATATGTATTTGAAAAATTATATATTTCATCTGATGCTTCTAGTTTTATGTTAGATAATCCATATCCTACTATACAAAAAAATATTAATATTGAACTATAAAAAAATATATGTTTTGATATATGTTTTTTTATTTTTCCTTTCATTTGTATTCCCCTATTTTAATAATTCTTTTACACATTCACTTATTGTTTTTCCATCTGCACTTACTCCAATTTTTGCTTTAGCTGATTGCATAACTTTCCCCATATCTTTTATTGAAGTAGCATTTAATTCTTTTATAATATCTTGCACTATAGGAATTATTTCTTCTTTAGACATTTGTTTTGGTAAATATTCTTCTATTATTGCTATTTCTTCTTTTACCTCATTTATTAAATCTTCTCTTCCACTTTTTTCATAATCTGGTAAAGAATCTTTTCTTGTTTTTGCTTCTTTTGCAATTATTTGCATAATTTCATCATCTTTAAGTTCTACTCCTCCATCTTTTTCTTTTTGTAAAATTGTTGCTCTTATCATTTGAACAACATTTTTTCTAACTATATTTTTTTCTTTCATACTATTTTTTAAATCTTCTAATAATTTTTCTTTTAACATATTCTTCACTCCTTTATAAAATTCAAAAAGGTTGGAAATCAGATACTTCTAACCTCCAACCCTTATTAATTTAATATATTAAAATTTTCTTTTTCTAGCTGCCTCTGATTTCTTCTTTCTTCTTACACTAGGCTTTTCATAATGTTCTCTTTTACGAACTTCTTGGATAACTCCATTTTTTGCACATTCACGTTTGAATCTTCTTAGAGCTTCCTCTATATTTCCATCTTTTACTTTTACTACTGATGACATTAATGTTCCCCTCCTTCCGGCTTTTACAACTGTGGGATAATAAGTTTAGGGCAATACTATTTTAACTAATATCACCGTAACTTTTATAGCTACTCTATTATATATAATTAGCATACAGTTGTCAATATACTAATTTGTAAATTTTATTGTATTTTTTGTATATTTTATTTAATTATTTGATAATACTAAAAGTTCGGCATTAAATCCGAACTTTTAGTTTGCTT